>NZ_CALLVP010000052.1 GCF_938010505.1 uncultured Veillonella sp.
TTATATTGTACGGAATTTTACACCAATAGGCAATAACATTGTATAATTAAGAGTACATGAGTTTCATATTTAAAAATGGCTTTCATTTGGACTGATTTTAGATATATCATATCTCTGTTGTTTATGTTAGTTTTCGAATCGTATTAATTTATCTTAATTGGCTTAGGTAAAACCGTTCATATCCATTTATTTATATAACTTTATTTATATTATTGGAGGCGCTATGTCCCTTACGCAAACATTTTTCAATCTTTGTAAAAGCTTCGCTCCCGATGCTTTTGCGGTGAATTATACATTAGCTAAAAACCCTGAGATTTCTAGTCAAGAATTCGAGTCTGTCAAAACCATTGGTGCTGTTTTCGAAAAATATGACATGGATGTAACCTATGAATTTTGTGATTTGCCGACTGCCTTCAAGGCGTCTGCCGTAAAAGTAGAGAATCCAAAAGGTCGCTTAGCCATACTTTGTGAATACGATGCACTGCCAGAGGTAGGTCATGCGTGCGGTCATTCCGCCAGTGGTTCTATGAGCGTGCTGGCTGCATTGACACTGCATAAAATGCAAGAAACGGGCGTAGCTTTCAACATGGATATCGATATCATCGGCACACCAGACGAAGAAGCGATGGGGTGTAAGGTAGATATGTGCAATGCAGGGGTATTCAAAGAATACGATTTTGCCATCATGGTGCATCTTGACGGCGAGGAAACGCGTCCTAATTCACAATTCTTGGCACTCGATTGCTTCCGTGCTAAGTATCAAGGTAAGCCGGCCCATGCAGCCGGCGAGCCTTGGAATGGCATCAACGCGGTAAATGGTGTGCAACTCGCTATCCATGCTATGGATATGATGCGTCAACAAGTGCGCCCTGAAACGCGCATCGGCACGTGGATCATTGCTGGAGGCACCGCATCTAATGTGATTCCTGCCTTCGGTGAATTAGAGGTCACCGTGCGTCATACAGAACGAGAGTACTTGAATGGTTTATCTGAGCAAATCAAAAACATCTTTGAAGGGGCGGCCCTTTGTACAGGTACAACTGTGGATGTAGAGTTTTATGGCAATCCGTATGATGATATGAACCAAAACCATCGTGGCACAAAGCTTATCGAAGAGGTAATGGCCGACATGGGTCTCGATTTTGAACCAGGTGCTGCAGCCCTTGGAGGTAGTTCAGATATTGGCAATGTAAGCTATCAATGCGCTGCATTCCATCCTAAATTGCGCCTCGCTGGCGAGCCGAAGGTGTGCCATTCTAAAGAATTTGCTGCCGCTATGCTAGAGCCTACCATTGAACAAACCATCATCGACGGTGCTAATATTATTGGTGGCGCTTTACTACGACTCGTAGAAAACCCAACAACCTTAGAAGAAATCGTAGCTGAATTTAAAGGATCTCTAGGGGAATAGTCATAGGATACTATGAGGATACTTCTTTGAAATCCAAGATATTGATAAATCTATTTTAGATACCATGAGGGAGGCTGTATGTCCTCAAAAGAAACATTAACTATAAAAAATTATATAGGTCTAGTCGGAGATAAGCGCATTCGATTCATCGCTTCTGATGTAGATGGCACCTTGGTAAACGATGCGAAAGCAATTCCTGAAGATGCTATTGAGGCGATTCGTGCAGCTCGTGAAAGCGGGATTCGCGTAGCCATTGCATCTGGCCGTGCATGGAATGAGATGAATGATGTCATCGAAAAACTGCCTTGCTTGCGCTATTTCATGTGCACCAATGGTGCCTATGTGATGGATAAGGACGAAAACCGCAGTCTATTCCATGTAAATTTTGATAAAGAACAAGCACTACATTTGTTACGCAAACTGTTAACCTATGGCGTATATGTAGAGGCCTATGTGAAAGACCAAATCTTTGGCATGTATCCGCCATCTAGATGCATTACCCCTGAACGCTTAGGGGCGTGCGCTTGTGAACGAAGTGGCAGTAATAAAAAGCTTTTGCATGGCATAATGGATAATCATCTACCAGGAGCAACGTACGACCACTATGCATTGGTGGAAGGTAATGAAGCAGCAAAGGTAAAGATGTCTGAATGTGAAATTGAGCAATCCAATTTCTTCTTTAGACCTAATATTCGTCCATTTATCTTGGCTACGCGAACAATGGTATGTGATTTGTTAGCTCATATGGAAGCCTTAGAAGAAGGACCTGAGAAAATTCAAATCTTTTACGGTGACGAGCCGATGCGTCAACGTATATTACAAGACTTGCGCGATGAATACCAAGGGCTGTCCCACGATGGCACAGGCCGTGAACGTTTTTATGATGTGCTGCTCTCTAGTGAAGGTAATTTAGAATTCGTATTGCCCCACACTACAAAGGGTACTGCTGTAGAAGCCTTGGCAAAACACTGGGGCTTAAGTCCTGATGAGGTAATGACACTAGGGGACAGCGAAAATGATCTATCTATGTTACGCTTTGCGGGTGCAGGCGTAGCGATGGGCAATAGCAAGCCGAATATTAAAGAAGCGGCACGATACGAAACGACAGATAATAACCATCAAGGCGTGGCAAAAGCTATTTACTCGGCTATTGCATATAATATTGCGCTCAATAGAAAATCTTGACTTTAGTATTTATAATAACCTAATGTTACATGGCAGATATAGTATTTAATCATTACGTGGATATACTTAATTTTGTTTTTTCTGATAGGGAGGTGATGCATAATGGGAAATCTAAAGTTTAATATTGATGACACTTGTGTTAAATGTGGTGCTTGTGCTGAGGACTGTCCTGTTCAATGCATCACCGAAGGGAAGACTCGATTTATTATTGGGAAAGGCTGTATCGGTTGTGGCGATTGTTATTCGATATGTCCTGTAGGGGCCGTGAAAATGTATAAACGGAAGGATGTTAAGGATCTTAAAGAGTAATATAACAGCAAACTAAGCTGTACGTTAAAACTGTATTCCAGTTTTTAAACTGAATGTAAGAATTTTAACTTTGAGTCCTAATATCTTGAATTTGTATTCTAATCTTAAA
Source organism: uncultured Veillonella sp. (assembly GCF_938010505.1). Taxonomy (GTDB): domain Bacteria; phylum Bacillota; class Negativicutes; order Veillonellales; family Veillonellaceae; genus Veillonella. The sequence goes on from NZ_CALLVP010000052.1 coordinate 3,015, forward strand.
ATCGTATTCTAGTATCTCACATCTGAATTTGAGTACATATTATAACTATATAAATAAAAATCCGAACATTAAATTCTTATTTATAATCTATATACGGAATATATGGAGTCGTTATACTTCCTATGGTATAATAAACTGTAATGAAAAATTAGCGTTTGGCTCGGAAAAACGCACCCACAGTACAGATATGTATGGGCATAAAAAATAGTGAATATACTTTCACAAATAGATGCATATGGAGGAAGGCATGGAAAACAAGGAATTTGTAATTGTTGTTGACTTTGGTGGTCAATATAACCAATTGATCGCGCGCCGTGTTCGTGAAAATCACGTATACTGCGAAGTATATCCATACAACAAAGCGCTGGAAAAAATTAAGGAATTAAAACCGCAAGGTATCATCTTCACAGGCGGTCCTAACAGCGTGTATGAAGAAAACTCTCCAAAAATTGAGAAAGAGATTTTTGAACTTGGTATTCCTATTCTTGGCATGTGCTATGGTATGCAATTTATGGCGCATACATTGGGTGGCGAAGTTAAATCTGCGGACAACCGTGAATTTGGTAAAACACCTACTAAAGTGGACACTACATCTCCATTGTTCAAAGGCTTGGAAGAAGACCAAGTTGTTTGGATGTCTCACGTTGACTATGTAGCAAAAGTTCCTGAAGGCTTTGAAATTGTAGCACATACTAAGGATTGCCCTGTTGCATCCATGCAAAATACAGAACGTAAATTATATGCTATGCAATACCATGCAGAAGTGTTGCACACTGAGCATGGTAAAGAAATGCTTCACAACTTCTTGTACGAAGTGTGTGGCTTCACAGGTACATGGACAATGGCAAACTATGCAAAAGCTGCTATTGAAGACATCCGCAAAACCGTTGGTGACGGCAAAGTATTGTTGGCATTGTCTGGTGGTGTAGATAGCTCCGTTGCAGCAGCTCTTATTTCTAAAGCTGTAGGCGACCAATTGACTTGTATCTTCGTTGACCATGGTTTAATGCGTAAAAACGAAGGTGACGAAGTAGAAGCAGCTTTCAAAGATTCCGGCATGCATTTCATTCGCGTCGATGCTGAAAAACGTTTCTTAGATAAATTGGCTGGTCTTGAAGATCCAGAAGCTAAGCGTAAAGCTATCGGTGAAGAATTTATCCGCGTATTTGAAGACGAAGGTCGTAAAATCGGTTCCGTTGACTTCTTAGCGCAAGGTACAATCTACCCTGACGTTATCGAGTCCGGTACTGGTGAAGCTGAAGTGATTAAATCTCACCACAATGTAGGCGGCTTGCCTGCAGTGGTAGACTTTAAAGGTCTTATCGAACCATTGCGCAATCTCTTCAAAGACGAAGTGCGCGAACTTGGTGCTGAATTAGGCTTGGCTGACTACCTCGTATGGCGTCAACCATTCCCAGGCCCTGGTCTTGCTATCCGCGTAATGGGCGAAATCACGAAAGACAAACTCGACATCTTGCGTGATGCGGACTACATCTTCCGTGATGAAATTGCCAAAGCTGGTCTTGATCGTAGCATCAACCAATACTTTGCCGTATTAACATCTACACGTACTGTAGGTGTTATGGGTGACTTCCGTACATACGACTATACATTGGCATTGCGTGGCGTAACAACAACAGACTTCATGACTGCTGACTGGGCACGCATCCCTTACGACGTATTGGACACAATCTCCCGTCGTATCGTAAACGAAGTACAACACATCAACCGCATTGTGTACGATATTACATCTAAACCACCTGCTACAATTGAGTGGGAATAAAAGTTAGAAAATATAGTATTAAAGAATACAAATACAAAGGCCTTTCATCGTTATGGTGAGAGGCCTTTTGTGAAAGTAGAGGTTGATAAGTTTGGAGTTGTGGAGGAAAAAAGAACCTTGTATTGTGATAAAAAAGAGGGATAATAGTGACTCAAAAAGAAAAAATGAAAAAGAATCTTCTTGAAGAAATAAATGGATACTTTATGCAGTTAGTTTATATGAAAGATTTAATAAATGTAAGTGAAGATGTTGATAAATATGAGGAAAATTTTAAATCTGCACCTAATTTTGCTCTAGTTATAAGTTGTGCATTAGCAGATAGTTATATGCTATCTCTTACAAAATTATATGATAAGTCAGACAAAGCTAAAACTATTCCAAATTTAATTGAAAAATGTAAAAAGAATATCCACTTATTCCCATCAAATCGTGACACATTAATTCAATTAAATAAATTTCAAGAAAAAATAAGTAATGATAAAGTGATTTCACATGCAATTAAAACTATTCGAACTAGGCGTGATTCTATTCTCGTTCATAATGATAAAAAATATTTTGGGAAAAATTTTAAAAATGAAACTTTTTATTTGAAAATGTTTCATATTTGGATATTACGTGATTTTACAGAGGAAGTCTTAAACTATTTATTTTCACAACTTTCATCTGAAGAAACGTTAAAAACAAAATACAATTATGATTTATACAATTTATTCAAAAATTAGAATTACAAGGAAATTGTAATATTAATGAATATTTATATTGGGAGTATGATTATTTGACAACTACTCATTCAGCTAAAATATCAAACAGTATAAAAATAAAGCACATGACTGTAAGATTATATAATGAACTGAACCCCTAAAATTTGAGACAATTTTGGGAGGTACAGTCTTTTTATTGTCTTTAGACTGGTTCGCGACGTAGTCGCGAATCATTAAACCACCCGC
>NZ_CALLVP010000053.1 GCF_938010505.1 uncultured Veillonella sp.
ATTTAATTGCTGATTTAGTTCATTTTCTTTTGTTGCAATACGAGTTTGCAATTCTACCGTAAGAGCATCTGACAAGGTTGAATCCAATGCAAGCGTTTTCAACTGTTCATCTTGTGTCTCCGACTTGGCATTTAAGGCTTGTTGTTCAAGTTCATATTGACGTTGTAAAAGTTCTAGCTCATTTTTAGCTTGTTTATAATCCTCATAGGACGGATTAAACTCTAAAACATCATCAATCCGTACAACACCTATTGACACGCCATCAGGACCCTGTTGGCGATTTGTTACAAAACCATAGGCCCAAACCATAGCACTTATTGCAGCAACGAGAAATATGACTAGTCCTATATATCTTTTTTTCCCGTTCATTGTCGTTCTCCCTTACATAGAACTACATCTTATTTTTTTGCATCGCCAGCTAATTTTTTCAACACTTGATCTGTAATATCTACACCACCGTATAATACAGTATCTTTAGACATAACAACGCTAAGACCTTTACCCTCACCAACGGCTTTTGCTGCTTCCATAGCTTTATCTTGAATAGATTTAGCAATTTCTTGATCTTTTTTAGCTAAGTTTTGACGCATTTCTTCTACTAACTTTTGTTTTGTTGCGTCATCTTGTGCTGCATCAATTTTAGCTTGAGTTTCTTGTTGTAATTGACTTTGATAACTCATGAACTCTTGAGCTGCAGACACAAATAATGGATTATCTTGAGACATCATACGAGATGTATCGATAACACCAATAGTACTAGCCCCACTATTACTACTAGGCGAAGCCATTTGAGTATAAGCTAACGCACCAACACCGATAATAAATACGGTAGCAATGACGATGGAAAAAATTTTCACATTCGTCTTGTTATTCATCATACGCATCATGATAGAGTGCCCTCATTTCTATAATATTTTCTGTAAAATAATGCATCAAAGGATGCCATATAGAGATATTGGTGAAAGCCTCTTCGAAAAGAGGCTTCCACCATATACATTTACTATATTAGAATTGTGTACCGAAGCTGAAGTGGAATTTATTTTTGTTTTTACCCACACCATAGTCAAGTTTAACAGGACCGATTGGTGTTGTAATACGAACACCAGCACCAACGCCATAGTTAAAGGATTTTTTGCTGTTGTACCATGTAACATTTGGTGCATCCCATGCGTCACCAATATCACCGAACAACACACCGCTAACTTTCTTAACAATTGGGAAACGGAATTCCAATGTAGCATTGTACATCTTCTTGCCGCGGAATTGATCATCTTCATAACCACGTAAGGAATCAGCACCACCCAATGTAAACAATTGGCTATATGGAGCATCACCTTGGATAAAACCAGCACGTGCACGGAATGCCAATACATTTTTAGCACCCAATTTTTTGTACATACGAGTTTCAGCTGTGAATTTATAGAAGTCGAAGTCACCGCCCAAGCCATGGCCAGCCCATTGTGTAGTATAGGAAATACGACGTCCACGAGTTGGTTCATAGATGTTATCACGGGAATCGTATACTTTTTGCCATGTTACGGAATTAATGCGACCAAAGTTATTTTCTACATATTTATCCTTCGCAAAATTATAGGAACCATTGTTCCAATTTGGTCCAGCACCAGCATTTTTGTCATAACGGAAGCCAGAGCTATCATCATCATCCCATTTATAAGAATCTTTACGGGATTCTAATGTCAAGTAGTCACGAGTATATTCCCCAGTTTGACGACCGAAGGAAATATTGAAACCACGAGATTTCTTATTATATTCTGCTACTTCATTACCATCTTCATTGTAATCTGTGTATTCATCTTCACGGTTGAAGAAGGAGAAACCAAGGGATGTACCTTTGCTATCGATCCAAGGTTTCAAGTAGGAGATTTGGTAATTTTTATATTTTTTCTTACCACCGATTTCCCAGTGAACTTTAAATTTATCACCAGTACCACGGAAGTTATCTTCACCAAACTCAACGATACCCATCAAGCCGTCAGATTTAGAATAACCTGCACCTAATGTAATAGTCCCCGTCTTATGTTCCAATACGTCGATTTCAATAATTACATTATTTGGATCTTGTTCACCTGGCAACATACGAAC
>NZ_CALLVP010000054.1 GCF_938010505.1 uncultured Veillonella sp.
GCATGTGTTAAGCACGCCGCCAGCGTTCGTCCTGAGCCAGGATCAAACTCTCCAAGATATCTTGAAGCTATTTGAATAGCTCATTTGTTTTGTTGTCGCTACTTTGAAGTAGCTTTGAATTATGGTTGGTTTTGACTGTGTCAAAACCCGCACTCTGGCATATGTTCAATCATTTCGATTGATTACCTATCATTGTTCAGTTTTCAAAGATCTGTTATCAATTCGGATCACTTCATCTAAAGTTCAGCCTCATTTGACGACTTGATTATAATAACATTTGACTACTTTCATGTCAACACATTTTATAATCTTTTTTGAAGTTAATTTTAAACTTCTAAGTGTATTGCTACACTCATTAAGAAACAGCCGCTCAAACGACTGTATGCATATTATAGTACAATGAAAATATAATCGCAACCCCCAATTCTCAATTTTACAAAAATTTCATTTTATTTTCATTTTAAGGCACAAAACCAATAATTGATTTTACACAATCAATCATGTACAATAGAGCTGTAATAAAGAACATTTAGCATAAATTGGCTCTATTTTAATAGCATTTATCAATATGAATATTACATTAGTGTAAGGAGATTGAGTATGAAACTATCAAAACATTTATTATCAAAAACTATAGCTATAGCTGCTGTATGTGCCACTATGGCAACTACTGTATTAGCTGTACCACAAGGCACGTTTGATACTTCAGAAATTAATATTACCGGTCAAGCATCTCGTTCTGTAGCGCCTAACTATGCGATTTTAACACTTGGTATCACAAGCCAAAACACCAATATCAATACTGCAAAATCTAATAATGATCGTATTATGAGTGATTTAATTAGCCGTTTAGCTAACTTAGGCGTAGCAAAAAAAGATATATACACATCCAGCATTTCTATCAATCCAACGAGCGACTATCAAGACGGCAAACGCATCAACACGGGTTACAAAGTATCAAATCACGTAACAATTAAGATCAATAACCTTGATAACGTAGGAAAGGTTGTCGATGCCGCTGTTAGCGCTGGTGCTAACGACATCAACAACCTTTCATTCCAAAATGATGTGTCTCAACAATTATCTGATTCTTTAACTACAGAAGCGGTTCAAAATGGTCGTCATAAAGCAGAAGTCATCGCAGCTGCCCTAGGTCGTACATTAGGACCAGTAAAAACGGTTTCCATTAGCACAACCGAAACCAGCACAATGGACTCTGGTTACTATCGTAACCCAGTGATGCTAAAAGCAGCTCTCGAAACTGCTACACCTGTAGAAAAAGGCTCTTTAATAGTTTCCCAAGACGCTAACATCACTTACTATCTACAATAGAATTTTCTGGTACCACACCTTCGTGTACAGCTACAATGCCGCCTGTCAATTCATGATAGGTGGCATTTTCATACCCCACAGATTTCCAGATTTCTAAAATCTCACTTTGATGAGGATATCTACGTAAAGATTCTGGAAGCCACGCATAGGAGGAGTTATCCTTACTCAATTTCCCTATAATAGGTAATATATAGGAGAAATAGAAGTTATATAATTGTTTAAAACCAAACATGCTTGGTTTTGCTAGTTCTAGTACGACAACCTTCCCTCCCGGCTTTACAACACGTTGCATTTCAGATAATACTTGTTTAATATCCGGCACATTACGCATTGCAAAACCACTCATGGCTGCATTAAATGTATTATCCGCATATGGTAATGCCATAGCATCACCTTGCACTAAATTGACTTGATCAATTAAACCGGCATTTTCTATACGAATACGACCTTGATCAAGCATTTCACTATTAAAGTCCAAGGCCTCCACCTTTAAAGTTGGCTCTTGACGTAATGCTTCCTTTGTAAAAACACAAGTACCACACGCTACATCAAGTACGCATTGATGAGGACCGATATTCATTGCTTTTACAGAGAATTTGCGCCAAAAATAATCTTGCCCAAAACTTAAGACTGTATTCATTAAGTCATAATTTTTTGCAATATTAGAAAAAACGCCTTGTACAAATTCTTCTTTATCAGCATATGTTTTAAATTCTTTACTATTCATTATGGTCCTTTCACTAATCAAGAACTATATTCAAGTACTATATATGGCATAGTATACCATACTATAGGAAAGCTAAAAAGAATCCTATTATATATACTATATATAGCAACTATGTGCTATACACATATAAAACTAAAACATACAAATATTTAATATATTTTATTGTAAAATATATAGCTTAATAAACATGTTTATCATTTACTTTATATATAACATAAATGCTTATAGCCATCTATGATATTATCTATTGCCACTATCTCGTGTTCGTTGTATAATGACATATGTCCATGATGAAAGGATATTTTGTTGTGGGTTTTATTTGTTTTTATTTAAGTATTGGAGTGTACTATGAATCGATTTGTAAAATCAATCAACAGCGTCAGTTTAATCCAACAAATTATCATAGGTTTGATTATTGGTATTTTGACTGCTCTTTATGTGCCAGATGTGGCCAATGAACTTGCTTTATTAGGTGTTCTTTTTGTTGGTGCCCTTAAAGGCATTGCCCCTATCCTTGTATTTTTCTTGGTAATTGCAGCGATCAGTAAACATCGTTCTGGCCAAAAAACTGGCATGGGTTCTGTTATCACCTTATACTTATTAGGTACATTCCTATCTGCAGCATTAGCAGTAATCGTAAGTTTCTTCTTCCCGACTACATTACATCTAGCTGCAGGTGCCGCTGATGCAGCGCCTCCGCAAGGTATCGCAGAGGTTATGACAACTTTGCTTAAAAATATAGTTGATAACCCTGTAAAAGCGTTAATGACTGCTAACTACATCGGTATTTTAGGTTGGGCCCTTATTATTGGTGGTGCATTACGCCATGCACCAATGAATACGAAGGAAGTTATGGAGTCCATTGCACAAGCTATTACTACTGTAGTAGGTTGGATCATCCGCTTCGCTCCTCTTGGTATTATGGGCCTTGTAGCAGAATCCATTGCTACTAACGGCATCGAAGCCTTGATTGGTTACTTCCAATTACTCGTATTATTACTTGGTTCTATGATTTTTGTAGCACTAGTGATTAACCCAATTTTATCCTTTATATACCTCCGCCGTAATCCATACCCATTGGTATTCAAATGCTTACGTGAATCTGCAATCTATGCGTTCTTCACACGTAGCTCTGCTGCAAACATTCCCGTAAACCTTGATTTGGCAAAACGTTTAAAACTCAATCCAGATATGTATTCCGTATCGATTCCATTAGGTGCCACAATCAATATGGGTGGTGCAGCAATCACGATTACAATCATGACATTAGCAGCAGCTCACACTTTAGGTATCGTTGTAGATATTCCTACTGCAATTCTCTTATCCATCATTGCCACTATTGGTGCTTGTGGTGCTTCTGGTGTTGCAGGCGGTTCCTTGTTACTTATTCCATTGGCTTGTTCCCTATTTGGTATCTCCAATGATGTAGCAATGCAAGTTGTAGGCGTAGGTTTTATTATTGGCGTATTACAAGACTCCACAGAAACTGCGCTTAACTCTAGCACAGATATCCTTTTCACTGCTACTGCTGATTATGCAAAACGCGGTTATCATCAAGATTGGAATTAAAACTTTCTTAGGCGGTCCTTTGGGACCGTCTTTTTTTGTAAACTAATTATATATTCTTTTCTTAAGACTTTGTGAAAGTTACATATATCTCCACCTCTTAATTATCTGGAAAAGATATTATATATTTGGACTAACTAAATATAAACTTTCACCAAACATTAACAAACTATATTGATTTTCTTCAATATAGTGGTATAATATAGTTAATGATAATAACTATTAGTAGATATATAGAAAGGAATCAACATGAAACAATACGATATTATTGTGGTTGGTACAGGCGGCGCAACCATCGTAGCTGACGCTGCGCTCAAAAAAGGCCTTAAAGTGGCCATCATAGAAAAAGGTAAATTTGGTGGCACATGCCTAACTCGCGGTTGTATTCCTACAAAAGTTATGGTTACAGCAGCTAATGCAATCCAAGAAGTAGAAGAGTTCAAAAAAATCGGTGTTAATGTTGGTTCTGCTACTATGGACTGGGATACTGTTTCAAAACGTACATGGCATAAAATTGACGAATCTGCTGGCATCTATGATTATTACAACGCCTATGACAACGTAGATGTGTATCGTGGTGCAGCAAGCTTTGTATCCGATAAAGTAATGAATATTCATCTTAACGATGGCTCTGGCATTGTTGAAATTACAGCACCAACGATTATCCTTGGTACTGGCGGTTATAGTAATGTACCGAATGTACCAGGTCTTCAAGAGGCAGGTTTCCTTACTAGTGAAAGCCTCTTTGGCGATAAATTCCCTAAACATCCATACAAATCTCTTGCTGTACTTGGTGCAGGTCCAATCGGTGTTGAATTTGCTCACGTATTTGCATCCGCTGGTACAGAGGTAACACTTCTTCAACATAATGTACGTTTAGTACCTAAAGAAGATGTAGATGCATCTGAACACTTGTTAAATAACTACAGAGAACGTGGCATCAACGTAGTTCTAAATCAAGATACTGTTGAAATCCGTCAAGAAGATGGTCTCAAAGTAGTCGTTACTAAAGATCGTACTACTGGCGAAATTTTAGAAACTAAAGTTGAAGAAATCCTTGTAGCTGCAGGTATCCGCCCAGCTGTAGAAGAGCTTCACCTTGAAAATACTGGTATCGAAACATGGCCAAAAGGTTGGATAAAAACAAATGAGTTCCTTGAAACATCTGTTGATGGCATTTATGCTCTAGGTGATGTAAATGGTGAACCTGCATTCCGCCATCGTGCAAACTACGAAGCGGATATCATTGCTCATAATCTCTTCTACGCAACAAACGAAGAAGATTACCGTTGGGCACGTTATGATACATTGCCTAAGGTTACATTCTCCTACCCTGAAATTGGTAGCGTAGGTCTTACTGAGGCAGAAGCTATTAAAGCTGGTTACAATGTAGGTATAGGCAAAAACTACTACTCTTCTACAGCCAAAGGCTATGCAATGGGTATCAACCCTGGTGATGTAAACGACGGGTTTGTAAAAATCGTGGTAGACAAAGACACAAACCATATCCTTGGTATGCATGTAGTAGGACCTCAAGCATCCATCCTCTTCCAGCCTTATGTAAACCTTATGAATAGCGGCGTAACTCCGTTGACAGCAATCAATGAAGAGATCGCGTCTGAACGTACAAAACGTTTACGTGAAAAAGGTATTATTCATGAAATGGATCCTAGATCCGTTATCACTGTAGGCGAAACAATGAGTCCACACCCATCCCTTGTTGAGGTTATTATGTGGACACAAGTATACTACGAAAATCGTTGGTAATAAATATAACATTAAGTCACATAAAAAGACTGTACCTAGGTACAGTCTTTTTATATGAGCAAATTTACTACAGATACTAACATATTTAATAGAAAATAATACTATTAATGGGCATGTATATAAGTCAACCATAAAAAAGAGCCAAAGGCATATACCTTTGGCTCTTTCATTATTTGATTATCATCCGTTAAATTAACGACCCATATCGATGCCACTACCAAAAATAAGATTTGTTTTACGACCATCAAAACCTTGATCTGGCTCAGGTGGTAACTTGTAGGATTTAGATTGTTCTACATAAGCTCCTGTTTCAGCATCTACAGTAACGACAACTTTTTTACCATCTTGATGCATAGTTACATAGTATAAGACTTTACCTTCGTGAGCTTGAATTTTCCAGCCCTTCATAACAGCATCAGCGCCAAGTTGTTGTTTAGCAACACGTTCCGCTTGAGTGGACTCAATAACTTTATCTTTATTGAAAATCTCACCAATAACTTTCTTAGGTTTGCCACCCTCTTCCATATTGGAAGCATTACCAGTGATTACATCAATTTTCATCTTGTATTGATGATACTTACTATAACCAACCACTTTATAACCATAATTCAAGTCATTAGAGTTGAGCTCTACAGAATGAAGTGCAGCATTTGGAAAGCGATTTTGGAAAATAGTACCAATTTGGCTCATAGTCATAACCATAGATTCGCCTGGTGCGCGTTTTACAGAAATATCAGTACTTGTTTCAGGCTTTGTTTTACGTGCATCTGCCACACTTGGTGTAGCAACAGATAACACGCCCACTGCTAATACACCTGCTAATGCCATAGAAACTAACTTTTTATTCATTATAATCCTCCTACTAGATACCATGTTTTTATCACCAAAACCATTGATATACTAGAATTACTATAAGTCCGTGCCATACTCAACAGCACTAAAACATACATAATAGTCGTATTATTTAGACAATATACTATAAACCTTCATTAGATGCAAGTCGTCCGTCTACATCAGTCATAATCAATTTATAGCATGTAGCCACTAAAGGTACACCGATCAACATGCCAGTAACCCCCATCAAGCTACCACCTACGATAACCGCAGCAAATACCCACAACCCCGGCAATCCCACAGAATTACCTACAATTTTAGGATAAATAAAGTTACTTTCAATTTGATGAAGTACCTCTAAGATAATTACATAGATAAGAGCATCCATAGGGCTTACTGTAAGCAGCATTACAGCCCCAATAACACCACCTACATAAATTCCTAACAACGGTATCAAACCAGTAAGACCAATTACACAGGCAATCGTTGTAGCATATTCAATATTGAATAGCCATAATGTAATACCTACCATGACACCTAAAATCAAAGCATCAATAAACTGTCCCACAAAGAAACTACTGAAAGTTTGAACTGCTACGCGAGCAACATAACTAACGCGATTTACCCACTCATCTGATGCGTAAGCTTTTAATATACGCTCACCTTGCAGCATAAGACGTTCCTTATCAAGCAACATATAAATTGCAAAGATTAGTCCAAGTCCGATGTTCAAAGTCCAAGATAATACAGATCCCATTGCATTCACAATATATGTGCCGCCCTTTGTACCCCATTCACGAGTATATTCAACAATATTCTCTCCACTTAAGGTATCTATAATTGTTTGATTCGACGCCATTGGAATTGTTTCTGTAATTTGCTTCATCCATGTTTGGAAGTCCGTATACAGTTGCGGTGATGCAGCTACAATAATCGACATTGAATGAATCAATTGTGGCAACGCCATCCGAGCAATAAAATATACAATAACACTAATTGTCACAAAGGATAAAACAAGGCTTAAAGGACGACGAATTTTATACTTCCATCCAGAGGCACACTTAGGCCATAGCCATCTCTCATAACGAACGACAAGAATATCTAATACAAAAGCAATACAAGCGCCCACTATAAGCGGTACAAAGGCTGTAAATATAGCGTCAATACCGTTAGCAATATCACTTATACGTAGTGCCACCATTATCATAATGCCAGCCAGTATAATAGCCCCTATGAGCTGTTTGTAATATTTAAATTCTTTCATAATAACCTACTTTACATAACACTATCAATAAACTGCACCCTATAACTATACTATTCTCACATCGCATACATTATCAAAACTTAATGAACATTGTATGACCTATTATTGTATGCAAGCTTAGTATAACACAAAAGTCCACCTTATCACATGCTCGAATTTCAGATAAACACGAGAACATGATCGAAGGTGGACTTATTATATGCATAATCTAGATGAGTCTAAAGATTAGCGGTGAATATAAACGTCTACACGACGGTTTTCAGCTTTACCTACTGCAGTAGAGTTAGTTGCAACTGGTTTAACATCACCATTAGCAATACCGATAAGACGATCAGCAATTACGCCATGGTTAACTAGATATTGAGCAACATATTGTACTCGGCGTTCAGACAAAGCAATGTTGTATTGAGGGTTTGCATCAGTATCAGCATTACCCATCAATTTAACTTGATCTTGAGGATATTGTTTAGCAGCGTTTACAGCAGCTGTCAAGTTTGGATATTGGTCTGCACGAGCAACATCTTGGTCGGAGTCAAAGTAGATAGATTGTACATAGTAGTCCAATTTAGGAGTTTTATATACAGGAGCTTCTGCAGCAGGAGCTGGTACTGGAGTATATACAGGAGCTGCGGATTTTTGACCACCAAAACGGTAGGACAAACCAACTACTGGACCTTGGAAGGAGATGTTGGATACATCATCACGTTTAGTATTGATATAACGGTAACCAGCATTGATATCCCAGTCTTGGTTAACTTTGTAGCCTAAACCTGCTTCCCAAGTAGAAGTTCTCTTAGTACCTACACCAACTTTACCATAAACGTCTACTTTAGAGCCAAGATTAGCTTTACCAATTACACCTACTTGTGCAATGTTATTTGCTTTAGGGAATACATCACCAGAAAGATGAGCATAACCACCATATACTGCAAAGTTTTTATTCAAGGATTGAACCAAGTTAAGTTCATGCATTTTATCGCTATAACTAGTGCCAAGCATTTTGTCATTCAAACCATGATATTGGTATTGCAACGCTGTTTTATCAGTTAAACCGTATGTTACACCACCATCAAAGTTCCATTTTGCATCAGAAGTCCAAACTTTAGTTTTTGCTTTAGTATCAGATGCACCAAGATCTACTTGAAATTCACCTTTATTGAATTGAGTTTGTGGAGTTGCACCTACTACGGACACGCCTACAGCAGCAACTGCCAATAAAGCTAATAATTTTTTATTCATTATAAATCTCTCCAGAAATAACCCTTACAATACTAGGGTTTTGTAATAATATAATTATATTTTACACATTTTTACACTTTTTTTCAATATAAGTCCATATTTTTTATGAATTCACAATGAGCTTTTCAAATTTTATCTATATAGAAATATTATAAATATGAACATTAAACTGTCTCAATTACTTTATCACTACAAAGCCCAACCATTATAAAAAAATAAAAGCCTCCGTATGCACTAAGGAGGCTTTTATCGTTTCTTATATATACCCTTACATATATACGTGAAATCAGAAGTTTCTGGTCAGATAACACATTCCCCAATGTGTCATTTTCTCCATATTAGGTATGTGTACATCAAATAAAATAAATAGACAAGAGTTTATTCACTATTTTTTCATGAACTATTCTATTTTTTTCAATGTAACAAATGATAATTAACAAAACAATACTGATTTTATCTATATCCTCATATTACATCGAGTCTTTTAAATTTTACATGAAAATCCCCTTAGTATAAAACAAAATTAGAGCAAACTGTATTCACGTAATATCAAACAATTTTATGTTGCCATGCTCCACGAATAAATCGCCAATAAGAACAGCATAATCGTAGAGACTGATCAAAGCACAAAGATAACCATGCCCCAAAGAGGCCTAAACCTAATGTAATACACAATAGATATGTAATGATAGGCCGAATGATTGCTACGCTCACAAGGGAATATTTCATGATGTAATATGTATCCCCTGCACCTTTCAACACACCGGAGTATACTTGTTGTAATGCTTGAGGAAATGCAGCGATTGCCATAATGCCCATCAAAGTAGCAGAAAGGGTAACAACATCACTTTCACGAGTATAAAACTGTACTAAAAAATCACCAGGGCCAATAAAGATTAATGCACTTACAAGGCCCACGACTAAACCGATACGAGCACCAATTTTACCATAAGTACGTGCAATATCCGGCCTTTTATGCCCAAGATTTTGACCCGTATGTGACGCGCCTGCAAAGCCAAGTCCCATTGCAAAATAATAAAATATATCCATTAGATTCATACATACGTAATGCGCGGCCAAAGGTACTGCACCTAAGGAAGCCACGATCATAGTGTATGTATACATACCGAACCGTTCAAAGAACTGTTCCCCCAAAGAACTGCCACCTACATGAAACATCGTATGAAGTACAGGTCTTTCAAAAATCCACTTCGACGGATGGCGCAATGTTAATCCAGTAGCAGTATGTTGTGAAATCGTACGCAACAACAATAATGCAATAATCGCACTACTGATCATGGTGGAAACCCCTGCCCCCATAACACCAAGTTCAGGGAAGAAACCAATACCATAAATCAAGAAGAAGTTCATTATTGTATTCAAAATATTCCCTACTACATTAGATTTAAAAATAACTTTAGTATTACCATATCCAATGAGTGCAGCCCCTACGATTTGACTAAAAGACTGAAAGATTAAACTAATAACTATGAAACGACCATACCAAACAGCTGTTTCAATATAGCCATCTTCAGCACCTGTAAAACGTAGAATATGCTCTAAATTTAAGAAACATATCAATAATAACGGTACATAAATCAAAAAATTCAATAAAATAGACTGCTTGAGCACGGCATTCATACCATCTACATCACCTTCACCATTACGACGAGCTATAATTGCCGTCACGGCAATGGATAAGGCTCGACAGAAGATGAGCATTACCATCTCAGGTTGTCCCATAATGCCTACCGAAGCAAGAGCTGACGCACCTAAGGCACCAACCATCGCCAAATCGATAGCCGTCATAAATTGTAACATCAAGCCTTGTAATGTAGCTGGCCAAGCTATTTTTAAATAATTACCATATAGCTGCTTTGTAGTTCCTACAGGTCCTAATCGTTCTGCAACAGGTAACATGGTATCTATTGAAAGCCATCGTTGTATACGGTCTAACATCCTATCTCCTATTCATGTAAGATCATATAGTAAAGGCATTACTTCACTTCTTATATCTATTGTATTATATCATATAACACATAAGAAGTCATTCATACATTATGCATTTTAAATAAGAATATATATCAAAATAACAAAAGAACCTCTTATACAAAATCTATGTAACCTATCAGGTATAACAGTGTATAAGAGGTTCTTTAAGTTTACAGGAAAATGATTATCTTAAACTATTATCAAAACTAGCTCTCAACTTTTAACCTTTAGATGCTAATAGTTGATTTACTACTGCACGCAAGTCATCTAAGCCTTGTTTAGTCTCAGCCAATTCTTGACGTTGACGTTCATTTTCAGCTTCTAATGTATTTAGACGTGCTGCTTGATTAGCAATAACAGTTTTTTGATTACTATTCTCTTTTTTTTGAGGCTAGATACTTCGTCTTGCATTACATAAACAGAGCTAATAGGACCTGCTTTATAACGTTCTGGAATAGCGTCTTTTCTTTCACGACTACCACCAAATTTATGCGTTACACCTGCATTTACCATATTGTGGCTAGTACCAAGTGAAACACCTACGTTGAACATAGTATCTTCAGTTCGGTAGTGAGCAATACCGATAGCCCCCGCAGTTTCACCACGGTAGTTGCCAATACCAGCCATAATTTGAGTTGGTTCCAATGGATCGTATTGAATTGGTTTCAACGCTGCCATAGCTGCCGCATGAGCACCAACACGTTGTGTTTCAGTACCTACACGATTAACAGCTTCTTGTAAACCAGCATTAGATACTTTCAATTGGCTAACATTTACTGCATCAGTATCATCTGTGCCAGGCGCTACCCCATGAATTTGGTTGCCACCATTATTTAAGCCGTCCACAGTAAGGGATACAGGGCTAGCTGTTGCATCTGCTGGAGTAATAGTCATGCCACCACCCTTAATTACAGTAGAGTTGCCAGCTGCATCTTTCACAGTTGTACCTGCAGGGGTAATCTTAGTAGATACACCGTTTTCATCACCTATGGTAACACTGTTTAGACCTTTCAAGTCTTTAGCCAAGCCATATGTGAAAGTAGTTCTATCTTGGTTAACTACAAGACTATCACCAGCTTGGAATTTTACAGTATCTCCACCTTGTACTTTTTCAACGGTACCGCCAGCAGCCGTTACATTCCATGCAGATATATCTTTAACTTGTTGTTTACCAGCATCTGTTGAGTTGCTCAAGTCTTGATTTGCTGCATTATCGATTTTACGTTTAGTCACATCATCGAGTTTAACAGTGACATCGTCGCCATTAGCAACAGTAGTAAGACTATTTTCCCCTTTAACATTGAATTTCACATCACCTGTGCTCAAAGACTTTTCATCGGTAGAACCAGAGTTACCACCTAAAGAAACCTTACGAGCAATGGCTTCTGTATTTTTATCAATATTAGCTTTATTGGTTGCAATATCGCCAGCATTTTTAGAGATTGCCGCTTTGTTATCAGCAATAGCATCAGCATTTTTGCCAATCTTATCTGTATTATCAGCGATATTGGCTTTATTTTCCTCTACTTGATCATCAACGTGTTTCAACTGGTCTTCTGTGGCAGCACGACCAGATACAGGTTGTGTTTGACCTGGAACCCATGTAGTGTTAGTCAAGCCTGTTACTTGAGGTGTTTCAACTCCAGTTGTCGCTTTCACTTTTGGTGCTGTAATCGTTTGAGTAGCGGTTACCGTATCAAAAGTTACATCTTTCTTAGTAGAAACGGTGAAGTCTTTTCCATTTTGAGTAATGGAAATATTATCACCATCGATAAACTTAACTGTGTTGCCACCTTCAACTTTTTCGGCAGTATTACCATTAGCTACTACATTCCATACAGATAAATCTTTAACTTGTTGTTTACCAGTATCTGTTAAGTTGCTCAAATCCGTATTTGCTGCATTGTTGATTTTATTAGCCGTGGCATCATCTAATTTGACAGTTACATCTTCGCCATTAGCTTCAGTAACAATACCATTTTGACCTTTAATATTGAATTTTACATCACCTGTGCTCAAGGATTTCTCATCGGTAGACCCAGTATTACCACCTAAAGAAATCTTACGAGGGATAGCTGTCGTGTTTTTGTCGATGTTATCCTTATTAGTTGTAATATCAGCTTTGTTTGTAGCAATATCGCCCGCATTTTTATCTATTGCAGTTTTATTGTCGGCTATCTTTTACTTATTCGCAGCAATATTATCCTTATTGGTAGTAATATCCGTTATGTTTGTCGCAATATCGCCTGCATTCCTATCAATTGCAGTTTTATTGTCCGCAATTTTTTGTTTATTCGTCGCAATATTGTCTTTATTGGTTGCAATATCAGACTTATTTATTACAATATCGCCTGCATTTTTAGCGATTGCAGTTTTATTTGTATCAATAGCAGTTTTGTTAGCTTCAGCTTTATCGTCAACTTTTTTCAATTGATATACATTAACAGCATCTTTATCAGCGATACCATCTGCTACATTGGCAACTTTCAAATTCCCAGCATTGATACCTTTGTCACCATCAATTTTTACAGTTTCATTACCGCCAACATTATTGAATGATGCACTGTTTAATTTAGAAAAATCTTTTTCAAGGCTACAGAGATTTTCTTATCATTTCTAGCAACCGTAACATTATCGTCACCAAAAAAATCTACTGCATTTCCTTTTTTAACCGCCACTGGTGTAGTTTCTCCATTAGCAGAAAGATTCCACCCGTATTTATTTTGATCAATCGCTTGATTAATAGCATTAGCTACGTTAGCAGAATCCGCCATACCAGTCGATGCTGTAGCGCTACCATTTGCTACAGTAATATCTTGCTTTTTACCAGAAACTGTAATTTTCTTACCATTAGCTGTAGTTGTAATGTATGTATTATCACCATTTACAGCTAATTTACTATTAGCAAGGTTCACGTCGCCTGTACCAGTATCACCTGTGAAAGCTAAATTAACACTCTTTAGTTGTGCCACGTTTACTGCATCTGTATCAGCAGTACCTGCAGCAACATAATTAATTTGACGTGTTTGGTTTGTCGTACCAATAGCAACACCACCTAATTTAGATGTTAACGTAGCACCACTTAAATCAGCATATGTATCTGTACGACTAGCATTAACATTATATCCCGCTACACCTGAAGCAATATCAGCTGTAGATTTTGAGCCAACAGCTACACCATCTACTACTTTACCTCTAGCGCCATCACCAACAGCTACAGAACGGCTTGCAGATGCGTCTGTTGCGGCATTTGGACCAATAGCAATGGAATTAGTTGCCGTAGCACCAGTATTATCTTTATTAGCAACATCAGAAGATTTTATAGATATATATTTATAAGCGATTTGATCTACAATAGCACTAAGTTGGGAGCCATTAATTGCATCTGTGGAAGTAGCACTTACTTTACCAGGAGCCACGTGTTTCAACTGACGCTCATACCCTTTAGAACCAAAAGATACGACGTCACCTGGCAATGTTTTATCACCACCAGCCCAGGAAGCAACAACGTTATTTGGCAATGTATAGCTAGATTGTTTTGTACCACCTACATCAGTATTAGAACCACCACCGATGGCAATAGCATTATCACGATTTTCCCTAGCCCCTGTGCCAATGGCAATAGCATTTTTTACATCATCATTGGCTTGACCAGAAGCACCACTAGAAATTCCTGATAAACGATCCTTCGCATTTGCACCAGTACCAATTGCAATGCCCACATTACCAGACTGACCTTTCATACCTAATGTGATACCAGATTCGCTAGCCGTTGCCGTTGTATATAGCGGATTTCTCATATCAAAGCCTGTTAAGCTTTGAACAGCACTACGCAAATCTCCAGTCTTATTCTCACTATTATTCGTAGTATAAACAACTTTTATACCATCAGCTTTAACTACATCATCGCCACCAATAACAGTAGAAGAGTTACCTTGAGCTATTGTATTTCCCCCAATGGCAATTGCTTGTTCCCCAATTACTCTTGCACCTTCATTAGCAGTATTACCCCCACCAATAGCGATTCCTTGTGGACTGTTAACACTGGTACTAGAATTAGAACCTATTGCAATAGAATATCCACCAGCAGCTGCTGCATTTTGACCGAAACCTACAGCTTTGTCACCAGTAACAGAAGCACCAGCCCCTAAGCCTACTGCTGTTGCATGCAGATTTGTAGGCAAAGTATTTGCCGCCATAGAGATGCTAGCATTAGTCATTGCTAATGCAGCCAAGATTGCTGCTACAACAATTTTCTTTTTACCACTATTATTCTTAGCGAACTCAGATACTACTACGTAACATTTTTTGATTTGCTCCAAACCACTTTAAAAATCTTATTCATACTTTCTCCTATAAACTATATTAATATTAATGCTCCCTCGATGTTTTATCATATGGTAAGTCATACGAGAATTTTAAAATTTTCAATGTTATAAGTATACCAAAACCTTTAATATACTATCAAACTTTTTCATTTATTTTTCACAATTATAGGCATTACAAAAATAGCGTAGCAATGGGCTTTATATTGATTTATGTCACAAATTTATATAAAATATGGGCTTATTTTATACCATACCGAAGAGATAAAATGAATATAAACTCATAATTAATTATTTAAGTTCCGTTTATATGATTATATATACTAAGAAATACGTTTATACCGCTAGATATTATGAACTAAATCACATATTACCACTGTAGACATAATTATTTCATTAAATTATTATAAAACTTTAGATATAACCCCTTAATCAAGGATTCAGTTACTATATCTTTCAAAACTATGCTCAAAATATTATCGATTATGTTAAACTTCTTATACATCACTATTGTCTTGTTATAAAGCATTTAGCCTATTATGTATCGCTTTTAGTTTATTATGTTTCATTTTCGCCAACATTTAATTGAGTTCATCTTATATTACATAATAAAAAGCTATCTCATAGAAATGACAATCTACGAGATAGCTTTATTACTAAATTGTATAATTAAATTAGGGAACAAACTAGCGTAATTTAAAAACATATAAACTTTGTTCGTGTGCTAATTGTATTCGCTTATGCAAGCGTCTTATATATGTACGATATATTTCTTGTGCTTCTTCAACGGATATAATATCAAAATGAATTCCGTCCCCTACTGGCAATTGGCTCAACCTAGGTAAATCCGCCGTAATCACAGTACCAATCTTTGTATAGCCACCTGTTGTTTGCCGATCTGCCATGAGCACTATAGGATTGCCATCTGAAGGAACTTGAATAGAACCAAAAACAGCTCCATCAGAAATAATATCCGCACTCTCTATATGCTCTATAACAGGACCATCTAAGCGGAAGCCCATGCGATCACATTGCACAGTCAACGTATATATTTTACTTCCAAAAGTCTTGATCCCTTTCTCTGTAAAATACTTTGCTTGATCACCAAGAACAACACGCAAAGGTTCGTGACACTCACGACCGCCGCGGTTATATAGGGCAGTATTGAATAAGTTATGACTACCATAGAAGTCGCACACATTCACGTCTCCTCTAGTAAATGCTTTAATGCCAAACTGATCTCCCGCTTGTAATGGACGCCCCTCAAAACCACCTATGTTAGCCTTTGTATGAGTGGATACGCTACCGTTAATAGCGGGAACATCGATACCACCAGAGAAAGCAATATACATACGCACTCCACATTGGCTGAAGACACCAGAAATGATATCGCCTTCGTGACATATAAAAGGTATATATCGAGGCACCACTACATTATTAATCGTAGGGTGCATATCGGCGCCCGTGAAAGCAACGATACATGTACCTTGGACGATTAACGTAGGTGGCAATACGGTGCACTCTAGTGCACCGAGAGGAGTCGTATTACCTACAAGTGCTTGTCCTAAGAGATAGCTTTCACTATCCATAGGACCAGCCACAGGCATACCATATTGTTGAAAGCCAATACGCCCTACATCTTGAATCGTTGTATACATACCCGGAGCATCTACGTAGATTAAAGCACGCTGAAACTCATTTATATCCACGCAAATCACCACTTTCTATTTCATATATAGATGGAATATATTCCATCCCCAAGGATTTAATCCTATGGAATTTGTTTTCATCGATAGGCACATAACGAACGTAGTCCCCTGCCCTTAATAGGGCAGCTTGCTTTTTAGACATGTCATACATAGTCAAAGGTGTGCGTCCAATAATCTGCCAGCCCCCTGGAGAATCTGATGGATATGTACCAGTCTGTTCCCCTGCAATACCTACAGAGCCGGCAGGAATCAAAGTTCTTGGTGAAGACAACCGCGGCGTTGCAATGCGTGGGTCCATCCCTCCTAAATAGGTAAAGCCAGGAATGAAGCCTAGCATATAAACTAAATAATCTGTACCACTATGAATGGATACAACCTCAGCTTCACTTAAATGATTATGCGAGGCTACAAAGCCTAAATCTGGGCCAAATTCGCCACCATATACGGTGGGTATTTCAACAATCGTAACGAGTTCATTTGCGCTATCCATTACCGATTCTTGCAATGTGGGTTCAAGAATTCTACAAATATCTGAATAAGAATATACCATTGCATCATATTGAACAAGCAATGCGCAATATGTAGGAACTAGTTCAATAATTCCATCTAGCTGTAAGTCTTTAATCTGCTCTATAATTTGTCGGATGTGTCGATTAATCTTTGGATCGATTACTTGACCAAAATCAATAGAGATAGCGCAATCCCCTACAGGTGAAATTGTAGGTTTCATTTGTACCTCCCGTTGTAACTGGAAAGTACCATTACTTTTAATTAAAAGGTAATGGTGCTTTCACAGATATCAAATTAACCAAGTAACTTAGCAATGCCCTTTAAAGATGTAACACCAATATAAGATGTTACAAGCACTACAATCCAACCGGTATAATATAAAAGTTTATTGTGTTTGTATGCCCCTACGATTTCGGATTTATGAGTAGCAACGAGCATAACTGCCAACGTAACAGGCAAGATTAGACCGTTTACAGAGCCCGCTAAAATCAATAGTGATGCTGGTTTACCAATAAAGATTAAGATACATGTAGAAATAAAAATAAACACCATAATAGTCAATTTTTCATTTCGCTCTACAATCTTAAACAATGTTTTTAAGAAGGATACTGATGTGTAGGCAGCCCCTACTACAGAGGTCAATGCAGCACAGAAGAACACTATACCAAATAATTTATGTCCGATTTCACCAGCGCCGAGAAGAAATGCGGAACCAGCTGGATCCTTAGAGTCTAGTACATAACCCATAGATACCACACCAAGAACAGCTAAGAACAATAATATACGAACTAGGGCATCAACAGACATGCCCATAATCGCTGCACGACGTACATCCTTTAAATGTTCTTGACCTGTAATACCAGCATCAATGAGGCGATGACCACCAGAGAATGTTATATATCCACCTACGGTACCTCCAATAAGAGTTATCGTAGCAAGCCACGGATAATTCGTAGGTACTATCGCATGAGTTACTGCTGTCCCTACTGGAGGATTTGTTGAAAGGGCTACGTAAGCGATAAGAACAAGCATAACAGTACCGAGTACTTTAGCCGTATTATCTAAAACACCACCCATCTTCTTAGATGTAAATAGTAAGATACCCAAGATACCGCTAATAGCGGCCGCTGTTGTTGTGTCGATACCAAATATAATATTGAGGCCCATAGAAGCACCACCAATATTACCGATATTAAAGGCCAAGCCACCAAGGGAAATTAAAAATGCCACTATATAACCAAGGCCTGGCAATACCTTATTCGCAATATCTTGACCACGCATTTGGGATACACCAATAATCGTCCACACATTAAGCTGTGCAATAATAGAGAAAATAACGGATACAACGATAGCAAATGCAAAGTCTGCTTTCAACTCATTTGTAAATGCTGCCGTTTGTAACATAAAGCCAGGTCCAATGGAAGACGTGGCCATTAAGAAAGCTGCCCCTAATAGGACAGAGAAACTCGCTTTACCTGTAATTGGTTTCATAGGAACCTCCACATATAATAATTAATCTATGTCATACTTAGTGCTTAAAGCTCATACTTACATGTAATACTCACTTTTAATACTTATATTTGCATTTCCTGTTGGTATTAATTAAGCATTTATTTTAATGTATTTAATAGTTTTATCGGTATTGAAAATTCGCCACCGTTACACCAGCTTTTGTGAGCCCCTCCCGAATATACCTTGTGAAAGCTATCGCTTCAGGGTTATCACCATGAACACATACGGAATCGGCCACAATATCAATGGTCTTCCCAGTATTAGTAACAACCTTACCCTTTGTAATCATCATGAGAACTCGGTCTAAAGCCTCTTGCGGGTCTTTAATGAAAGCACCTACTTCTGTACGAGGGACCAATGTTCCCTCCTCTGTATAGCCACGATCGGCAAACACTTCCTGTATAACAGGAATACCTCGTCGCTGTGCCTCTTGAGCAATATAGCTACCACTCAATACCATGGCCGCTATATTAGGATTTACCGCTTGTAAACCATCTAAAATTGCATCGGCTAGTACAGGCGTAACACAGGCTGTATTGTAAAAAGCACCATGTAGTTTCATATGCTGTAAACTAATGTCATAACTGTCACAAAAAGCTTGAAGTGCACCTAGTTGGTACATCATATAGGCTTTTGCCTCAGCAGGATTTACTGCCATCACACGACGACCAAATCCCATCAGATCTGGATAACCAGGATGCGCCCCTACAGCAACGCCTTTTTCCTTACATATGCGGACAGTCGCATCCATAATAAGAGGATCTCCAGCGTGCCAACCACAAGCAATATTAGCACTTGTTACATGATTTAATACTTCACTATCCATGCCTAATGTATAGTTACCAAAACTTTCACCTAAATCACTATTTAAATCTACATAATGAGACATATACTATTACCTCTCCATCTTCATTTATTTTATAAATTCTATAGAATATCGAATTTAATGATACGATTATACTAAATAAATCGATGTGTTAGCAATGATTTTTATCACGTATACAAAATTCTTTTATAACTAAAAAAACCACAAGATTTTAATCTTGTGGTTTGTATATAAACTCAATTTTTTATCTGACTCTACTATATCCAGTCATAAGCTCACAAACCGTATTTTGTATATTGTCCGACTCTGTTATTTCAGAAACGGCACAAATAAAATCGGGATGCGCTTGCCAAACGATATCAGCATTTGTCGTTTTAATCCCTCCAATGGCGACAATGGGAACCTTACTAAATTGCTTTGCCCAATATACATAAGAAATTCCTACAGGATTAGCATTGGGTTTTGTCTGTGTAGAAAAAATATGCCCTACCCCAATATTACCTATAGTAAATGTATCCAATATATCAATTACCTCCTACAAAGCTAACGATCTCTAATCTATCAGCAGCCGTTAATTTAGTGGTTGTATATGTTTCCTTACTAATAATCTCTCCATTAAGCTCAACTACAAAGTGTTTACCAGAATAGCCTAATTCATCAAGAACCAAATGAAGTTGCTCACCTACAACATGCTTTGGTTCTCCATTAACAATCAAATCCATAATGACCTCCCATATGAAAAAGCTTATAAAATATCAATATATTCTTCTTGTAAAGCTTTATTCATACTGCGTACAGCACAAAACTTGCCACACATCGAACAGGTTTCACTATGGTCTTCCTCCGGTGCTCTACTTTCACGAATAGAACGAGCCCGTTCAGGATCAAGGGCACAAGCATATTGTGCCTCCCAGTCGAGGACTTGACGAGCCTTAGCCATGGTGTCATCTATATCTCTTGCATTAGGAATACCACGAGCAATATCTGCAGCATGCGCCGCTATTTTGAAAGCCATAATTCCATCTTTTACATCATCTGCATTTGGTAAGGCTAAATGTTCAGCTGGTGTAACATAGCACAAGAATGACGCCCCATGCATACCCGCTACAGCCCCACCAATGGCAGCTGTAATATGATCATAACCAGGAGCAATATCTGTTACGAGCGGTCCCAATACATAGAAGGGCGCTCCATCACACAAGGACTCTTGTATTTCCATATTCATTTGTATTTGATGTAAAGGTACATGCCCAGGTCCTTCAATCATGGCTTGTACACCATGTTGTTTCGCTCGTTTTGCCAATTCACCAAGCCTTACAAGCTCTTCAATTTGGCACACATCAGTTGAATCCGCCAAGCAACCTGGACGACAAGCATCACCTAAAGACAAAGTAACATCATATTCTTTGCAAATCTTTAAGATTTCATCAAAGTATTCATAGAATGGATTTTCATGGCCTGTCATGCTCATCCATGCAAATACCAAACTCCCTCCGCGGCTAACAATATTAAGCATCCGTTTATGATTCTTGATTTGATCTATTGTTTTCCTCGTAATACCACTGTGGATAGTAATAAAATCTACACCATCTTGAGCGTGTAATCGGATAGTATCCAAGAAGTCTTGAGCCGTTAATTCGCCCAAATCTTTTTGATGATGAATGACACTATCATAGATAGGTACCGTACCAATCATTACTGGCGATGTCTCGATTAATTTACGTCTAAAAATACGAGTGTCACCATGAGTGGAAAGGTCCATAATCGACTCTGCTCCAAGTCGAATAGCTCGATTAACCTTTTCAATCTCACTATCATAATCAGTAACGTCTTTCGATGTACCTAAATTAACATTGACTTTTGTTCTTAAACGCTTACCAATTCCCTCAGGCGAAATGCTATTATGCTGCTTGTTACAAGGGATAACAACCTTTCCTGCTGCCACTAGGGAACGTAACACCTCTTCATCCATACGTTCTTTTTCCGCGACTACTTTCATTTCCTTCGTAACTACGCCAGCTACAGCCGATTCCAATTGTGTCATAAACATTTTTACATCCTCCTATATAAAAGACATATATAGTTAGGTATGCAAAAACGGGTATCGAACAAAATGATCGATACCCGTATTAAGTATTAGCGTGCTTCCTACGCGGGCATAATCCCGATCAGGTATAAAGGTCAGGTGCTCGCAGCCCTTTCTCAGCCTATATAATAGGCTCCCTTGCATACTCACTATATAATTATGCTATTAATATTACTACTTTATTCAGATTTGTCAAATGATTATTCTGACACGTATACATCTGTTATTTATTTCTCAGCCTTATCTTGGTCTTTACTATCATCGGAATCTGCTTTTTCAGAGATTACAATATGCCCATCCTTAACATCTGCAAGCAAGTGTTTAGCATCGATGTGATCCAAGTAGAAGTCAGTTACATTATCGCGGATTTCAGATTCGATAACACGACGTAATGGACGAGCGCCCATAGTTTTGTCATACCCTTGTTCCATCAACAATTCTTTAGCTGCATCTGTTACATCAAGAGTGATGTCTTTTTTAGCTAAAGTTTTATTCACTTGATCAAGCATCAAATCTACAATTTTTTTCAAATCTTCTTTGCTCAATTGATTGAACTCGATAACTGCGTTGAAACGGTTCAAGAATTCTGGACGGAAGAATGGAGCAATGCGTTCCATTACATCTACTTTATTTTCATCATCATTGTCACTACCATAACCGAAACCTGCATTGGATGTAGCGATGATAACGGTATTTTTAAAGTTTACTGTGTTACCCTGACCATCTGTTAAGCGACCATCATCCAATACTTGAAGAAGTAATGTAATAACTTGAGGATCTGCTTTTTCGATTTCGTCGAATAATACGATAGAATAAGGATTACGACGTACGCGTTCAGTCAATGTGTTAGAGTTATCTTCGTAACCAACATAACCAGCTGTAGCACCAATTAATTTAGATACGGCTGTGCGATCACTGTATTCGGACATATCCAAACGAATGATTGCATCTTTGTTACCGAACATATCTAGAGCTAATTGTTTAGCTAATTCTGTCTTACCAACACCTGTAGGTCCTACGAATAAGAAGCTCCCAATTGGGCGGTTGCCTTCATCAAAGCCTGCGCGGTTACGACGAATTGCTTTAGATACAGCTTCTACGGCTTTATCTTGACCAATTACATGAGCTTCTAAACGAGATTTCATGTCTTTCAAGCGCTCGATATCGGATGCACCCATTTGAGATACAGGAATACCAGTCATTCTTTCAACGGCTTCTGCTACGTCGTTTACTTGAGCTACCACCTTTTGATTTTCTGTATGGTTATCAAGCTCTGCTTGTAACTTTTGAATACGCATTTTTTCATTAATCGCAGATTCATAGTCTTCTTTTTGAGCATATTCCTCTTGTTTTGCTTTAGCATCAGCAATATCTGCTTCCAATGTTTTAATATCTGTTACAGGATGTTGAGATGCCAAATGAGCTGCTGTTACATCAATTAAATCAATAGCTTTATCTGGCAAGCTACGTTGTGGAATATACTGTACGGAATAATCTACAGCGGCTTTCAACACCGCATCTGGCAATTCAATGTTATGATGCGCTTCGTACAATGGACGAATGCCTTGTAAGATTTTGAAAGTATCTTCTACAGATGGTGCATTGACCTTAACTTCATTGAAACGACGAGCAAGAGCTGCGTTTTTCATGATTGTGTTACGGTATTCATCTTGTGTTGTAGCACCGATAACTGTCATTTCACCACGGGACAAAGCAGGCTTCAAGATATCTGCCAAGCCTTTAGATCCTTGACCATCACCTGTGGACCCAGCACCCAAAATTTGGTGAATTTCATCGAAGAACAAGATAATATTGCCTGCGGCTTTTACCTCTTTAATAAGGTTTTGAATGTTTTCTTCGAAAGAACCACGATATTGAGTACCAGCTTCCAAACCGGAAATATCGATAGAAATGATTTCTTTATTTTTAATAGCTGCTGGAACGTCACCATTTACAATAGCTTGTGCCAAACCTTCTACTACTGCAGTTTTACCAACACCAGCATCACCTACAAGTACAGGATTATTTTTAGTACGACGCGCCAAGATTTCTGCTGTTTCTTGGATTTCTTTATTTCGACCAATTACAGGATCGAGTTTACCATCACGAGCTTGCTGAGTTAAGTTTGTCCCCAAACGAGCAAGGATGCCATCTTGTTTAATTTTACCTTGTTGCGCAGCTTGAGCAGCTTGCATTTCCTCATTAGATGGTAATCGACCAGTTTGACGATAAAACGCAAATTCTTCTGGAGTTACTTCGCGACCATTAATCTTATAACTGCGTCGTTCTGTGGAATAACCACCCATATTCCCCATCAATTGATTAAACAAATCATTCATGCTAGAAAATTCATTACCAAAGTTGTTAAAGTTGTTGTTCATATATTTTACCCCCTCATACATCATAGAGTTTAACTATTTGACTAATATTATTTTTACTGGGTTTATTTACCCTATGGCATTATAATAACCCTTAAAAGTCAAAAAGTCAATAAATCAAAAGATAAATTTTTAAAATATTTTTGACTTTATATTCTAACAACAAAAAAGTTTGTAATACAATGTAATCTTTCTACATTATATTACAAACTTAATCAATCCTACTAACTTTAATAATTATCTAATCGTTTCTTCTTAGAACGTTTCCGTTTTTTATGTTTAACTCGTATTTCATCCCTAAGAATAGCATAACGTAATAAATTTCTTATAAAATTTTGCACATCTGTATTACCCCATTCTAACAATCTAGAATTATCTATTGTTCCAAGATTTACTTTATCATTTTGAATTAAGTCTGGTGCTTTCTCTTGTATATAATCAATAACAACTTTATGGCTCATAGATCCACCTCTACCAAAGGATAATGCTCCATTATGTGTAACTGTTATCATATTTGTAGCGGAATCATATTCACAAAATTTATCCATGTTTAATTGTAAAGAATGATGCCCTTTTTTCTTATTTGTTATGGATATATTCAATTGTGTATTATAATCCCCAATCATACTAAGCCCACAAATTATATCTTTTCCTTTATTATCTTTTGCGATGAACAAACGAGTCAACTCTTGATAGTTATAACCAGCACTATTACCAAATCGAGTTCGTTTTATACCAAAATCCTCTGATACGCCTATTCTCATCAAATCTTCAATACTAATAAAAGACTTAAGTAGAATTAAATTCAAAAAATTAAGTACAAATGATTTTATATCATTTGGAGTGAAATCACCTATATAATGCTCTTTTACAAATGCACGTTGAATATTTTGGGATTTGATATCAAGATAGCTATATGGTTTTACTTGCAATAATGTAGTATACTCTACTTTATTGTTTATAAGCTCTATATATGAAGGGATGCCATCAAGCTCTATTGCTAATCCATCATTATATTTATACATCATAATCTGGCGTCCATTAATTAACATACAATAATTAGCACCTAGAATTTTCTGATACCTTTCTGACTGCTCACGTACTATATAACAGGACACATCCACTTCAGGCGCCTTACATTCAATTACTAAAAGAGCGTCTTTTTTCTTGTCATCCCGATAAACAACGATATCCGCTCTACCTCGTGCTCCTCGTTTAACATGAGCCATAGACTCTTCAACGCTAATCCTCTCAAGTGGCACTCCTAGGTCGCTCTGTAAAAAATGAATTGTTTTTTGCCGTACCACCTCTTCTGGTGTGCATTGGACAAATATATTTCGTATAGGATCAGCAAAGGATGTTCCTCCCGGTTTATATTTCTGTAATCTGATACTTTTAAATATCTTTTCTATATTCTCCACAATATAAATCCCCTTATAACAGCTGTTCGAAATTCATCATTTTTTCATTTTCAATATTATATCACACATAAATATTAGTTGTCTTATAAGGTGACACTACGATAAAAATAATTAGAACCACCCGTTTTACGGATGGTTTGCTCACGTATATATTTTTTACTGTTGCCTCATTTAGACCTACTGTACTAACATAATATTCCTCAGACCAAAAGTGTCTATTTCCAAATTTATACTTTAAGTTTGCGTGCTTATCGAACATCATAAGTGCACTTTTACCTTTTAAATATCCCATAAAAGATGAAACTGCTATTTTAGATGGGATTAATACTAACATATGCACATGATCTGCCATGAGCTACCCCTCTATAATCTTGACGCCCTTATATTCGCATAAACGTCTCAGTATTTCACGTAAACTATTTCTGTATTGATTATATATAACTTTACGTCTATACTTAGGTGTAAATACTATGTGGTATTTGCATAACCATTTTGTGTGCGCAAGACTCTGTGTCTTTGTTGCCATATAAAATCACCTTTCTTTTGCATATAATGCGGCTTGAACACCTACATTATACTTAAGCAAGGTGATTTTTTGTATAACTTTCGTTGCCGCACCCGCATAGCGGGTGGTTTTATAATTCGCGACTACGTCTCGAACCAGTCTAAAGACAATAACAAAAAGCGGATAGCTCATTACGAACTATCCGCTTATTTCTTTGGTGATCCAGGAGGGATTCGAACCCCCGACCCACGGCTTAGAAGTGTGTAGATAAACCCAGTATCTATCTAGTTTCACCAACATTTACATATGTTTGCAAGTATATATGCAAGCATAATTCATTGTTTTTTTTATACTTGCACGTTGTACCTGTTCACAAAAATTAGTGTACAAATCATTTTAAAGTACTAACAAAATCAAGAGCACCATCTTTCATCCGATTTTTAGGAACATCTACTTTTAATTGCGACCAATCTATTTCAAACTTATCTATTGATGGTTGCTGTATATTAATCTCTTCTTTACATTGTACTTTAAACGGAATGGATGTGTTAATTAAAACTGTCCCTCTAAACATTACATCTATAGGGTTACCTGAATCATCAAAGAATACAGCCTCAGCACCCGTATTAGTAAACAATACGTAAGCTAATCCTTGAATATATAAAACTCCTTCACAGTTCTTTCCAACTAAAGAAGTTAAGGCAAACGAAAAGTCCAACTGAGCTACTGACTCTACCCACTGTATACATATATTATAGTCAACAGCTTCATAGATATCTCGATTTTCCAGATATGAAATAGCTTCATCTTTAAACTCTGCACTAGCAAAATGTTTAGTTAATAACTCTCCTATATTTTTATCACCTGGCTTTAACTGCCGTAAAACAGGGAGAAATTGAGTAATATTATTATGAGTTATAAAATCGTGATTACTCTTACTAAAGGCTTCCCTAAAAAGTTCATCAGTACTCACAATATGAATTGGTTCGGGAATACTTTTTTTTAATTCCTTTAACAAGTGAATATTTATCGCATCTTTAAATTCATCTTTTTTAGATTTACCAAATGGTGGTTTTCCTTCTCGATAATCCTCAACTATAGATTCAATACAGTCTTTTGATAACTCGAGTTTAATATTTTGAGGATTAGTCAAAAACTCTTTCAAAGGTAAATAAATTTTTTTATTTAAGTCATTTTGAAATGATTTCCAAGGACTTTTTATATCGTATTCTTCAAGATCCTTACAAAGCCCATTATATTCATCATTTAACTCTTTGAACCTATCATTATAATGTCGTATAAATTCAGCTTCTAGTACTGAAGTTAGTATTAAGGTTACTTGATTTTCTTTAATATATCGATTTAACTCACCTAACCTTCCCCGATGAAATTGGAACTTAGCACTAGTAACTATATTCGTATCTATAAACACATACATTTTCCACCTATATATTTCTTATTTACGAGTAAATCCATTATAAGACGAAAAAGCTAACATATAAAAAGCAATCGCAATCGGAAGGCTACTGTCCTTATCATTAACCTCACCATATGCGCTAGCAAGATTTATAATCTCATTATAAACAGTATCATTATTCTTAACTTCGGAATAATGTTCATCAACAACTTTTTTTATAACTTCTGGTAATACCATACACAGCTTGAAAAAAGCATCCTTTTCACCAGTAACTAATTCATAAAATTTATCAATACTAACTCTACGAATTAACTTATGCTTCACTTTTTGTTTATCAACAGTAGTTTGCCACATAATATTTTGTGAGGTCTGTGCAATAGCCTCGACTAAAAAGCATGCACAATTATCATCCTGTAACAATTGATTCTGCATTTTAATAAAAGTCTTACTAGATGAAGCTGAATTCATTGTATTATGCTTATTTTTAAGCTCAACAAAAATACGCTTTACTGTCCTATCACTAGTTACATCGATTAGATTTTCTGGTTCGAATATAACATCCCAACCACCTTCTTTACCATTAGCAGGCACTCGGCAATTTTTTATGTATTTGAAAATATTTTGATGAAAATAACCGATATCATTATTATTAGACTTATCACGCTGTCTAAAAATTTCATTTTTAACAATTTCTTCCCAAGTAGCTTTATAAACAGTTTTATCAAAAATCATTTTAATTGGATCAATAATATTCCTGTTGAACCGCTCTAAATCAAAAGGGCACAACTTTTCACCATACTTTTCAATAGTGACTGTTACATGTTCTGTTAATTCTTCTTCTGTGATAAAATCCAAATTCCACATAGTTACTCTCCCATTTTATCCAATGTATGTTTTATAGAACGTGCAACCTCAAAGGCTAAATTAACAGGTACTGCATTACCAATTTGCTTATACTGTTGCCCCATTGCACCTGCAAACTCCCATTCATCTGGAAAGCTTTGACATCTAGCACTTTCTCTAATATTAAAAGGTCTAGCCTCTAAGGGATGACAGCGTTCTGTTTGTTTTTGACTAGGAGAAGTTAAAACCGTCAAAGATGGTTCATCTAAACTCATTCTACGCAAAATACCAGTACGACCACCACCCATGTCCCAAGTAGATTTCATATACTCTTTTGCAATACTCTCTGGAATATCTCGCCAATAACCACCTGGTGGCACCAATTCAAATATACTTCTCTTGTAGTCTGAATATTGTGCCCCTGGACTTGAAGGACAATCCAATAGGATATCTTTTAAGACAGGTTTATACTTATGCTTTTTAGGAAATTCAAACTCTACATAATTTGCAAGATCTTTACGAATACCAACCATAATTAAGCGTTCTCTTTTTTGTGGTACACCATAATCCCAAGCATTTAGTATCTTTTCCTTTATAACATAACCTTCATTTTCAAAGACATTTAAAATTGTATCATGTGTTCTTCCTTTATCATGTGTTAACAAACCTCGAACATTTTCAAATAAAAACATTTTGGGCTGTAGTTTTTTTAAAAAGACTGCATAGTGATAAAAAAGCGTACCTCTAGTATCCTCCAGCCCAAGACGCTTACCTGCATAAGAAAAGGCTTGACATGGCGCACCACCACTTAATAAATCCAACTCACCTTTTACTATTCCAAAATATGACTCTAAATCTAACGGACTAATATTAGCAATATCATCATGAATTACATTCCAGGTAGGACGATTAAGTTTTAACGTCTCACTAGCAGACTTATCAAACTCTACTAAGCCAATGGTTTTAAATCCGGCTTTCTCTATTCCTAATGCGAGCCCTCCACCGCCTGCAAACAGCTCAATTACTTTATACTTATTAGACATTCTTACTATTTCCTTAATAATCAATTAACGCCATTGCCAAAACAGGGCTAACCATAGGTTAGCCCTTATTTTAATCAAACTATTCTTTTTTATATTATATAATGGCCCTATTTCCACGTCAATTGATGTTAATTGTAAATAAACCACTACAAGATAACCTACGTTATTATCTCATTATACACTGATCTCAATATACAAAACGTAAAAGCCATACACCAATAGTTATCTTGATAGCATTAATATGTAAAAAATTGTTTCAATGCTATAATATACTTAGAGAGTTGTGCGGTAGTAGAATATTCATACCTAGGAAGGAAATCTATGTCTGAGGCAGAAACAGAAACTAATAAAGTTGTTAAAAGTAAAGACATCTCTGCATTTTTAAATTCAGAAGAAGAACGTGATTTTAATGAACACTCAAAAGCTCTGTACAATGCATTTAATACCTTAATACTAAAAGCAAGCTCTTTAGAGGAACTTAAATGCTTAAAAGATCTCTTCGAGCAACAAAAAAAGAACTTTAAAAACAATGATTATGCCAATATAAAGGGTTGCTTACGAAAAAAAATTTATGAATGCTTATAAAATATAATTTCTGATTATATTTTCGCCTATTTAATCAACAAAGCTTTTAATTCCAATACTTTAGGCTTGCTTGCTAGGAGGTAATCAATGTCTTCAGAAAGTGTTAAATGTGATAAAGTCTTTATAGATAAAGATAACGGAAAAAATTCAGAGTTGAATAAACCAATTCCCCTCTTTGATGATTCTGAACCTCTATACAACTCGTTTGGAGTTCTAATAAAAAATTCAGGATCTTTAGATGAGCTAAGTGCACTAAAAGGCCTCATAGAATTACACAAAGATGACCTTATAGAAATGCATTATGATAGATTAAGAATTAGGCTACAAAGACAAGCTTATATACTTCTATAAAATATTAACCTCATCTTATACATACCATTGTTCCAAAATTCCATAGTTCTCAAACTTAATATTTCTAAATAATGATCACTTGTATATTATTAATACATTACATTGAAATATTCAGACTTTTCAGTTGTATACTATAATACTGATAGCATATATAGCTATTCCTTAAGGTTACCCCCTAGGTGCATTGCCACCTAGGGGTATTTTATTTGGAGGTTTAGTATGAGCCAATATTATCAAAATACATTTTTATTTATCAGTAGGCAACGGTCAGTATTACAACCATTATTGGAGTCCTTACAATGGGCTTTAAAAGAACAAGTTGACCGATTGGATATACCTCTTGTTCATATGGGGATGTTTGCCAATATGCTTACAGACAGTCGAAATCATAGCCTCATGGGTTATGATCTCTATCAGCATGAACAAACAAAAGAATATATTTTACGAATTCATACAGAAAGTCAAGATGGGATACATCCTATAGATATGGAATACTGCCGGGTGTATTTATCGCCTAATACTAAATTACATTACGTATCAGAAGGATACTCTGAATGTACCTATATTAATACGGATATATCACATGTATACTTACCAATTCGATTTAAGATTGAGTTATACATCGATGAAACCTATGATATTAACTATTTCCTCAATCTAACTACATTACAACGATTTTTAGTGACGGCATTTCCTTTGCTGCATATTGATATCTTCGATGGTATTAAAACCATTTGCTCTAAAATCAACCGTCATATTAAATCGTTAAATACTAATAATTGGTGTCATATTTTTCGTTATGAACCTAAATAATTTATTTATAAATAAGGAGAATCTATTATGAATACTACAGTTGAAACTATGTTAACAGAACTATTACCAAAAGCATCCGTACAAGAGTTAGTGGAACGTTATGGAGATCCATATGATGCGTTATTTCATGCAGAAGAATCTGAATGGTATGATGCACCCGGTATGGGTAACCGCGGTATTGCTAAGCTACGAGCTATTAAATCTATCATTAAGAATGTACAGAATAGAACTCGTAAAGCTCCTATCAATGTGGGTAGACCTATTGATATCTATAAAGCTATGTCAGATATGCAGTACTTTGAGACAGAACACGTACGTGTACTATACCTAAACGCTAGAAACCATTTAATTAAATCAGAGGATATTTCTATTGGTGATGTAACTAGTGCCGCTCTTGATATCAAATGCATTTTTTCTTCTGCCGTTCGTTTAAAAGCATGCGCGATTGTTATCGTCCATAACCACCCTTCTGGTGACTCTCACCCCAGTGATACAGATATTCGCAGTACAAAACGAATCGTAGAAGCTGGTAGACTTTTTGATATCCCTGTACTAGACCATATCATCATTGGACATGGTGAATTTCATAGTATGAGTGAATGTGGTCAGTTATAAGGAGGATATTATGCCAGCTAAACGATTTATTTGTCCCAACGGGGACGAAATTAACATGTATGAATGTCTACTACGATGTCCTCAGGGAACGAGATGTATGTTTCTACCTACATTACGTGCGGTAGCTTCATCATTAGAACGCAATTTGACTAAGCCTTCTGTTACTGAGCTGCTAAGTGGTACTCGTGAATTATATCTAAAAAAGATTACTGAATATGCCGTAGATCCACAAAAGCAACTATATGCTTTACATGGTTCAGCTGTGCATACGATTACAGAGCATCATACCAGTGGCAATATGCTTTCAGAAGAACGTTTGAAAAATACCACCACAACAGGACAGCTTGATTTATATGGGCAAGTGTTATCCAATACGGATACCACACTGGGCGATTTGAAAATTACCAGTTCTTATAAGTTAATGAGAGCGTTAGGATACTACAAAAAAGATGTAGAAACTGGTGAAGTATACAAAACAGGTTTGAAGAAAGGCCAACCTAAAACACGAAAAGAATTATTCACCGATGGTGTACGTCATGTATTAGACTGGGCTTTGCAATTAAACTACTACCGATTGCTGTTAGAAGAAGAAAGCTATACGGTATCATCTATGGTTATTCAGGCCCTTTGTCGTGATACAGGCTTACGCATTGCTTCTGAACGAGGTATTACGCAGCCGTTATATCTTATCCCTATCAACCCTATTAGCAATCATTGGTTAAAACGATATATGGAAGCTAAAGCAAAACGGTTACAACAAGCCATAGAAACGGGTGTAGTGCCGAAGAAATGTAGCCAACGTGAAACTTGGCATGGTAAAAAATGTGAAGGCTATTGTGCTGTATCCGCTCAATGCAAAGCAATTGAAGACGCACAACAAGTGAAGTCAGCATAGTAGAAAGGAAGCATTATGACACAATACTGCGGTATTATTATTACGGAGACAGAACTCTATGTATCTGTAGTAAAAAGAATACAAAATAAAATTAAGGTACTAGATCGCTATATATGTAAACGTGGACAATCCCTCATTGCAGATTTGGCAATCATTCATAGTAAAAACGCAGACACCCCTACACTTTACTCATTAGCCTATACAGAAATCCCACATCTTATATTTAATAAGACTTGTTCTAATACCCCTTTGCAAGATGCATGGAAGCAACGAGACGAGCTTACATCCGCACGAGATAATCAATATACTTACCAATTTATTTTACCCACCATAGATAACCAGGAATGGATGTATATGGTGGGTATTTCTCAATCTAAGATATCCGAATTGCAGTGTGCCAAAACAATAAACCATATGGAAACGGAAGTTATTTCTTATTGGCCTATATCATTACTTGATTTACATAAAAGTCATAGTAAACCTGTTCTTCTATTAATTGAGGAAAACAATACTGTTACGGGATATCTATGCAGTGGAACTGTAATTGTAACTACAATTGATTGGAATCAAGATACGGAAACACCAAAAGATATGATTCAACGATTGCTAAAGAAATCTCCTGTTCAATTAAGTGACACACTTGAAATTCAAGCATATTTGACCGAAAAAACATATCCTTTATGGAAAGACTTGCTTTCTCAATATGGAGCGGTCAACACGTCAACAATTACGGATGTCTTAAATCATTTTACACATCGTTGGGATGGTAATTTATATATGGATGCATCTGCAGGTCTAAGTTATTATTTGGCACGATCTGGTGTGCAAGCGGAGGAACAAAAATGACGAATACAGCATTATATGAAAAGCTATCACTCGCTATGAAAAGCTGTAGCTACATTGAAAAAACAGGTGAAAATACCTTTCATGGGTATTCTTACGTTA
>NZ_CALLVP010000055.1 GCF_938010505.1 uncultured Veillonella sp.
GCCATGACAACCAACAGGGTGGTTGCCACTGGTTTAGTTTTCATCATCACTTGATCCTAACTTACTCAATTACGTATATAGACTCTCCCTATATAACATAATGCCCTCGAAGCCTACGAACTTTCACAAACTATACATAGCCTAAAAGGTAGCCTCGTCACCATCCTTTTGAGGCGCCCAAATCGGCACATCCCCAAAGAGAGCTTTAAAATAGACGGACGGAGTCCATAGTGGACCATTTAGATGCATTGGAATAAAAACTTTATTTACCTGTACGCGACGTAAAAATTCAATACTGCCCCACTCCATAGCGTCTTCGAGACGGTTGTCTACAGGGAACATTGCTACATCTACGGACAAGCCCTCTAATTCCTTAAACTCACGCCAAGCCATGCGCTTTGCATCCGCATTGTTTTCTGGCGTATCACCGAGCCAATGCCACCAGTTAAGGTCGCCTGCATGGAAGATAGAATCAGAGTCGATATTCGCCGTATTTGTCTTTACGTAGAAAGAACCACCTTCAT
This sequence comes from uncultured Veillonella sp., assembly GCF_938010505.1. Taxonomy (GTDB): domain Bacteria; phylum Bacillota; class Negativicutes; order Veillonellales; family Veillonellaceae; genus Veillonella. The sequence goes on from NZ_CALLVP010000055.1 coordinate 525, forward strand.
CAGTGCTGCCATACATATGGATGCCTACATCATCTAATATCGCATCTTGGCCAGGACGCATGGTAATACATTTCTTTACCTTGCCTTCTAATGGCACATCTTGATGGCAAATATAGCGAGTTTGAGGACCATCAAATTCCGTAATGGACGGATTATAATGGTCACCATGAGTATGTGTCACAAAGAACCAAAGCTCACGGCCCCGTTTTGCCAATTGCCAAACAATATTATTAGAATCCTTATAATAATCAAACACATAGCAACGCTTACCGTCATCTACGAGGAAACCGCTATGAGCTAAAAAAGTTACATTCAACATTATTATCAATACCTCTCATTTATTGAGAATTTATATCATTCGTATTTTTAATTATACCATATTTTTTGTACCTACGCTTAGGTATAACAAGGACTAATACAATTTAATAGTAGCAAAAACTGAAAAGAAATGCCGCTGGCATTTCTTAGATGCGACCAGCGGCTTTCATATAGTCGATATATTGGTTACCCCAGTTTTCAAGGGATACTAAAACAGTCTTAAAACCTGCCCCCACTTCGGTAAGGCTATATTCAACCTTTGGTGGAATGGTACCGTATACTTCACGATGTACAAGGCCATCATCCTCCATTTGACGCAACGCTCTTGTCAATGTAGCTTGCGTAATGGGATGTAGACGACGCTCTAACTCACGAAAGCGCACAGGACCTTCAGACAACTCATGCATAATCAACAAAGACCATTTGCCAGCCAATAACTTTTGGCTCGTTGCAAAAGGACATCTGCCAACTAGATCATGAATATTTACGAGTTGCTCTGCCATAGTAATTCTCCTTTTCTTTCTAATTTAGTTCAAATCATATCACAATTTTTTAGTATTGCAAGCATTTTATAGTATTTTTTTTTAGGGTACTAAACTTTTTGAAATTTTTTAATCAGTAAATATCACAATTCTATCATATTTAATAGTACCTATCTTAAATAATTCTACTATTCAAAATATTTACACATCTATATAATGAGGTCATCATGTGAACACAGTATTAACTGTAGAGTAAGTTTTATAGGTCGCTAGTAGTGATAATAATTTACTCAATCACATTTAAAGAACTATTCTTTCAACAAAAGAGATACTTTCAGAATAAGGAGAATCATCATGAATATTTTAGTAATCGGTGCAAATGGTAATGCAGGTCGTCAACGTTTTACTGCAGTGCAAAACTAACATCTCAATCTCTTTTCATGTCTCTATATGCAACACCCTCCCAACACAAAACAACGTATATAAAAACATTGAGGGCTATTAACTGCAACCAATAGCCCCCGCTTATAATTAAAACAATACCTTTAAACAAATATGAATTTTTATATTTATATACAGTAGGTGATATTATGAATCGCATGCCAATATTATTCGTCGGCCACGGCAGTCCCATGATGGCCTTAGAACATACAGAAACAACAAATACTTTCAAAAGCATAGGACAAAATATTATCAACAACTATGGCAACCCAAAAGCCATACTCGCCATCTCTGCCCATTGGTATGCAGATGGCACCTATATTCAAAGCGCAGAGAATCCAAAACAAATTTACGATATGTATGGATTCCCTCAAGAACTCTACGAAGTTGTATATCCTGCAAAGGGTGACAGCAATTTAACGAAAGAAGTACAAAAATTACTGGGTAACTCCGTTTCTATAAATGACACTTGGGGCATCGATCACGGCATGTGGACCGTGTTAGTTCACATGTTCCCTGATGCATCAATTCCAGTTGTCCAACTATCTATCAACAAACACCTGAGCCCAAAAGAAGCCTATCAACTAGGAACAAAACTTCAGTCATTACGCGATGAAGGCTATCTTATTATGGGTAGCGGTAATATCGTTCATAATCTAAGAC
>NZ_CALLVP010000056.1 GCF_938010505.1 uncultured Veillonella sp.
CTTGTGGCATTAATTTCTGTAGCAAATGCAGAGCAGGTCATTCCAGTTAATACCAACGCAGCCATCACAGCCGATATATTTTGTTGTAATTTCATAAAAATCTCTCTTTCTTACCCCGCCTAATACGAGGCTCTCACAGAACGCATTTATACGTACACCCTAAAAATATAAAAAGACCCCCTAAGTCCAACTTAGGAGGTCTTGTTTATTTTACACACTTAGTAAATAGTATATCCTATATTATTCAGGATTGATGATAAAGGACAATGCACTGAAGTATTTATTTTGCTCACCTTTAGTTTGAGTTGGGAAGCCCACTTCAACGCCTACTACATTAAGTCCATTAGCACTTACAGTAACAGTTGCTTTACCATTAGCATCTGCTTGACTTTCATTAGTAAGATCGTTAATTACGTCTTTGATTAAAGGTGCATTTGCATATGGTTTGCCTTCTTTCAAGACTTGAATTTCATATGTATCACCTTTTCTAAGAGTTAATGGGTTAACAGATGGAATGATTTGAATGAAAGCATCTTTATTATTGAAAGGTTTTGCTTCTGCATTCCAGTAGTGAACGTCATATTTAATAGCATGTGTACTTTTTTGAGCACCTGGTACTTCAGAGATTGGTTTATGAACCGTTTTACCATCTTTGTCTTTTGTCCAGTAACCATAGTCAAAGTCAGTTACTGTAATACCCAATTTATCATTTGGTACCACTACTACATTTTTTTCATGTTTAATAACTTGTACAGGAATTACCATGCCATTGTTATCTAAACCAATGATGCTTTTTACCATTTCTGGGCTATACGCATCATCAACAGGGCCTTCGCCAAGTACTAGCGCTTTTTCATCTAAGCGGTTAGCAAAGAATACGCCATGCGCATCAACGGAAGAGCACACACAACCTGCAGCTAAACCTACTGCAAATAAAGAAGCTAAGATTTTCTTATTCATAAGAACCTCCATAATCAATAACTTGTTTCAACAAACTTGATATTATTATACAGCCTTACCGATATTTCGTATATACCAATACCCCTATATCCAAGTTAATATGCGGAGTTAGTATATATAACCATTTATATGCCTATTAATCATGATTGATAAAATTATCATCTATTTTTCATAAGGCTATAATATATAGGAATATTATATAAAAAATTTATAGTTTAGATAAAAAAAGACGCTCCTTTTAGGAGCGTCTTTATATCTACAGGAGATATTATTTTTTGTTTTTAGCAGCTTTCGCACGTGCGTTACGATCAAGAATTGTTTTACGCATACGAATGCTTTCAGGTGTTACTTCAACGAGTTCGTCATCGTTGATCCACTCAAGAGCTTGCTCCAAGGAGAAGATTCGAGGTGGAGTCAAGCGAACTGCTTCATCAGAGGAGCTAGAACGCATGTTAGTAACGTGTTTTTTCTTACATGGGTTAACATCCATATCAAGTTCACGCGTGTTTTCACCGATAACTTGGCCTGTGTATACCTCTTGGTTTGGACCAACGAACAATGTACCACGGTCTTGAACCGAGTTCAAACCATATGGAGTGGTTTCGCCATTTTCAAATGCTACCAAAGCACCACGTGTACGGGAAGGAATTTCACCTTTGTATGGTGCATAACCATGGAATACATGGTTCATGATACCATTACCTTTTGTAGCTGTTAAGAATTGTGCACGGAACCCGATCAAACCACGAGCTGGAACTACGAATTCCATGCGAAGGTAACCAGCTAACTCAACCATATTAGTCAATTCAGCTTTACGTTGACCAAGGTTTTCCATTACAGTACCCATGAATTCTTGTGGTACATCGATAGTCAATGCTTCTAGTGGTTCGCACAATTGATCGTTAATAGTTTTGAAAATTACGCGAGGTTTACCTACTTGTAACTCGTAGCCTTCACGACGCATAGTTTCAATCAATACAGCCAAATGCAGTTCGCCGCGACCGGATACTTTGAAAGCATCTGCAGATTCAGTTTCTTCTACTTTCATAGAAACGTTAGTTTCTACTTCGCGGAACAAACGATCACGTAGATGACGAGATGTTACATATTCACCTTCACGACCAGCAAATGGAGAGTTGTTTACGGAGAATACCATAGACAATGTTGGTTCGTCGATGGATAAAGTTGGCAATGCTTCAGGGTTTTCAGCGTCAGCTACTGTTTCACCGATATTGATATCATCGATACCAGCAAAGGCGATGATATCGCCCATTTCAGCTTCGTCAGTTTCAACGCGGTTCAAACCATTATATGTGTACACGCGGCCGATTTTCGCTTTACGAGTGCTTTCACCATTCATGATAGCCACTTGTTGATTAGTTTTCATTTTACCGCGAACGATACGACCTACAGCGATTTTACCGATGAAGTTATCGTAATCGAGTGTAGTGACCATGAATTGAAGAGGTCCTTCCATATCACCTTGTGGTGCAGGAATTTCATCGATCAATGTCTGGAACAATGGTTCCATGTTTACAGCTTCGTCATCCCAGTTAGTCTTGGAGATACCAGAGCGAGCAGATGCGTATACTACAGGAAAATCGAGTTGATCATCATCAGCTTCGAGTTCCATGAACAATTCAAGAACTTCATCTTCAACCTCTTTAACACGTTGGTCTGGACGGTCGATTTTATTGATAACTACAATTGGTTTCAATTTTTGTTCTAATGCTTTACGCAAAACGTATTTAGTTTGAGGCATTGGACCTTCGTAAGCATCAACGAGAAGCAATACGCCATCAACCATGTTAAGTACGCGTTCTACTTCGCCACCGAAGTCAGCATGGCCTGGAGTATCAACGATGTTGATTTTGATGCCATTATGCATAACAGCAGTATTTTTAGATAAGATAGTAATACCGCGTTCACGTTCCAAATCATTGGAGTCCATTACACGTTCTGCTACCTTTTCATTTTCACGGAACACATGGCTTTGTTTTAATAACGCGTCCACCAAAGTAGTTTTACCATGGTCAACGTGGGCGATAATCGCTACATTTCGAAGATTTTCGCGAATCATAAGATCCTCCCTTAAATTCCTTCAGTATATTCTATATCACATAGCTCTTGTAAAAGAAACTATGTAGGTATATTCCCAAAATTGGTAACAGTTAATTATATCGCAGTCTATAGAAAAAAGTCAAAAAAGATTCCTTACGTCTCTTCCTATTCATTGTTTGAATAGAGCTTAGAACATAAGAAATCTTTTGTATTACTCTTCGCCAATCATGCGCACTTCTGGTTCAAGATGTACACCATGTTGGTCATATACGCGTTTTTGTACTTCTTTAATGAGATCTAGCACATCTTTCGCACTCGCACTGCCAGTATTAATAACAAAGCCAGCATGCTTTTGAGATACTTGCGCATCACCTACTGATAAACCTTTAAGTCCTGTTTGTTCAATCAAGGTTCCAGCAAAGTACCCTGGTGGGCGTTTAAAGGTAGAGCCTGCGCTAGCAAACTCTAGTGGTTGCTTAGACTCACGCTTTTCGGTCAATTCGTCCATGCGAGCTTTAATAGCATCCTTATCCCCAGGTACGAGTGTCATAATTACTTCGCCGATAACCTCATGATTATCATGGAATATGCTATGACGATATGCAAAATCTAAGTGAGATGCATCGTATTCTTTAATATTGCCTTGAAAGTCTACGGCTCGCACCATAGTAACAACATTGCTCATTTCCCCATCATAAGCACCAGCATTCATAAATACGGCACCACCAAGTGTACCAGGAATACCGATGGCAAATTCAAGACCAGATAGGCTATTTTCCCAAGCAAATTCAGAAGCATCTTTTAACATATACCCAGAACCAATACATAGTGTGTTTTCGTTACAGTCCATGATTTGAGTCATATGACGAACCGATACGACAGCACCGCGGATACCACCATCTTTCACCAAAATATTGGAACCGCAACCAATAATAGTTACAGGCACGTCTAATTCGTGAATGGTTCGCAGCGTAAAGCTCAGTTCAGCCATCGTCGTAGGTTCAATAAATAAGTCAGCAGGACCACCGATTTTGAATGTCGTATGATGACAAAGAAGCTCCTGCTCTCGTACACGTGTACTCGGTAATTCTTCTAATAAAGCTGTTTGTAATTCCTTAATGTTTTGGTTGTTCTTCGCCATGATCTAACACTTTCATCCCCTCAGTGATTGGTTCGCTAATGATTTTATAGATATCATTAGAAATCTGGCTCCAACGCATTTGCGCTTGCAAATAAGAAGTCGCTGCAGCATTTTCTTGAATTTGAGGCATCAATTCCTCTTGCTTCTTTTGCAACTCATCTGCTTCAGGAGCACCAGACAACTTAGCGTATTCCCATTGCATTTGTTGTGCCATAAATGTGCGAACTAAAGCCGTTGCTACTGCATCTGCCTTCACTGCTTCTTGAGCAGCCATTAACTCTTTGTACTCTTCGGATTCACGCATCGCGTGAGCTAAATCATGAGCTTTATCGTAGTTCATAATATCCTCCTCTAACAACACCATTCAAAACCCTACCGGTCATATAGATTTGGTAGGTCCTCTAACCCATATTTATTTTATATTTGTCTCTATTCGTTTATTGTGAAAGCATATCTATTTAGATTGAATCCACTTGCCTTCAGCCTTAAGATCTGGGTAGTCAAGTTGACGCATGCCTTCATAGGCGATGATAGCCACCGCATTAGATAAGTTCAAAGAACGTGCTTCATCTACCATAGGTATACGAATGCATGTATCCTCTTTACCGTCTAACAAACTTTCAGGTAAACCTCTCGTTTCAGGGCCAAAAACAAGCATATCACCAATCTCGTATTTAACCTCAGAATGTGTATGCTTTGCCTTCGTGGTGGCGTAGAAATATCTACGATCAGGATATTTCTCATATAGTTCTTGAATATTTTCATGTACTTGCACATCTACCAAATGCCAATAATCAAGACCAGCTCGCTTTACATGTTTATCATCGATGGAAAAGCCCAGCGGTTTGATAAGGTGCAAAGTCATATGATTGGCAGCACATAAGCGTGCAATATTGCCTGTATTGCCGGGAATCTCCGGTTCATATAATACAATTTCCACTATAAGCCTCTTTATATTATTAACATAGATGAATAACATAGATGAAGAAAAAGTCTCCTCTAACAATCTATTATACCATTAGAAGTAAACTACTGAAAAAAAATTAAGATTTCTAATTAAAATATACTAAACAATACTTTCATCTATCACTTTTCGAAAAAATAAGCCTTCTGTGTTTAACTTAATTGTAACACAGAAGGCTCATATATTTATTTCTTAGGTTGTCTATCCTCTTCTAATTTTTGACCATCTTTTTGTTGCCCTTCCGTCGTACCAGGTCGATCTTCTCGTGGAACATAGTAACGGCTAAACTTATCTACTCGACTTGTTGATGGCATATAAGCAACAATTTCACCCTTTCTTGCCTCTACAGACTTGATGTACTCAGCATCTGCTTTTTCAACCTCAGCTATTTTGTCTTTTAAAAGAGCTTCTATAAGCTTTTTGCGTTCTTCCGCTTTTGTCTTCAACGCTTTGTACACCTTACCGTATGGTGTAATAATCTTTGCTTCATTCCCCATTAAAATGGAAATAGTTTGATCAATATTAAGTTTTTCAGTAAGTGCCTGCCCTTTTAAGAAGCTATTAAACAAACGTCCAGTTCCATGACTAGTCTTAAGTCTATTAAGCTCTGTAACATTTAAAGTTTCCCACTCATATTTGGCATTTGCCAGTTCATGAATGCGATATAATTCAGCGGTCAAAGTATTTGCTTCATTAGCAGAGGCATAATAGCCACCACCGGCTTGCGCAATTTGTCTCAATAGTGCATCCTGATTCGCATCGACATTAAACCCTATGATGCCCAGTATTACATTGGTTTTACCGCCTTTTAACTTTTCCGCCATAGCCACAGGGTCACCATCGCAAGTCTCGATACCATCGGTGATGATGTACAAGATATTAACATCCTTTTCACCGGTAAATTGGCTCAAATCAGCGGTGCCTTTTTCAATGGATTTGGCAACGGATGTCCAGCCGGTCGGTTGAATCGGAGACATTACAGATTTTATTTTTTCACGATCAAGCTTTGTTATTGGTTGTAACAATTCATTAGCGCCGCAAGATTCCGCTCGTTTTTCCGCCGTATTATCACCTAAGTGACCAAATACGCGCAATCCTACATTAGCATTATCCGGCAAGGTCGTTAAAATTTCATTAATTGAATTTTTAGCGATATCCATCATGCTTTTACCTTGTATTTCATTGACCATGGATCCGCTGGCATCCAACACAATCTCAAGATTCAATTGTGTATTTTCCTTAATCGGTTGCTTTGTAAATGGATGAATTTTATCCTTTTGGAACACGAAATAGGAATATCGATCCAAATCTTCTATAGGCTCATAATCATAAGCAGATACATAGAGGATTTGATTAAATAATCGATTAATCTCAGCTTCCGATGCGTCCTCAGGAACTGGTTTAACATCTTTAAACTGTTTTTCTACAAGACTCTTCCAAACTGCATATTCATCTTCAGTCCCTTTTTGAGAGTAAAATCCATAAGGGGTTTTACGAGGATGAACTACACCCGGTGCACCATTCACAATGGCATCATAGGTATAAACTGGATCTTTTAAATCACCATTTATCCCTTTGCCACGTTGCGCCTCATCTTCACTCATAGAGGAAGTGATATTGTTAATAGGATTATCCTTCCCACATCCGGCTGCGGTTACCAATAGCATGGCTGATATCATCGCAATAAATAATTTCGATCGTAACTTACTCATATGCAGGCCCTCATAACATTCTCGTTCTTAATACACATTTTAATTATTTTGTAAGCATATTCCTTGGCTCAAGCTTACAAAGATTATTATTTCTAATATACTAATTTATCATGAAAGCATCATGACTGATTTACTTGATACATTACCGTACAAAATGTCCGCTTTTACCGCCCTCTTTTTCAACGAGGTATGTAGGTCCTATAATCATCCCCTTATCAATAGCTTTACACATATCGTATACTGTTAAAAGTCCTACTTGAACCGCTGTAAGTGCTTCCATTTCAACACCTGTCTTTCCTGTCGTTTTTACGGTAGCTCGAACCTTAACAGCACGATTATGTGTAGCATCTGTACAGGCTGGACTTTCACCATCAACAAGAGTGCAATGCACCTCAACCTTAGTCAATGCCAACGGATGGCAAAGCGGAATGAGAGCACTCGTCTGTTTAGACCCCATGATAGCTGCCAATTGAGCAACACTAAGAACATCTCCCTTTTTTATAGTTCCTGTCGCAATACGCTCGTAAATAGCATCATTAATAGCAATAAAGCCTTCTGCCACAGCAGTACGTGTTGTAATATCCTTATCTGATACATCTACCATCCAAGCATTTCCATCTTGATCAAAATGTGTTAAATCCATAATACATCCTTACAAATATGCATAAATTATCACCAATAGTTTTATTTTCATTTATTATATTATACAATAGAATTAACAATTGTATGTATAAGGAAGGAAGTGTTCCTATGAAAACAAAACTAACTTATTTTGGTCACGCTTGCTTTATGCTCACTCGCGGTGATGTATCCATGATTTTTGACCCATTCTTGACCGGCAATACATGGGATATCGCTAAAAAAGAAGATATTAAATGCCAATATATCTTTGTCAGCCATGGTCATGACGATCACTATGGTGACACGGATTTCATTGCTAAAGCAAATGATGCACTCGTTATCTCTACAGCAGAGGTAGCAGGTAAAGCCGCAGCGGCTGGTTGCCGCGCTCATGCTATGCATTTAGGTGGCAAGTTCGACTTTGAATTCGGTTCTGTTCGAATGGTTCCTGCCTTCCACGGCGCTGGCAT
>NZ_CALLVP010000057.1 GCF_938010505.1 uncultured Veillonella sp.
TCGACTTTGAATTCGGTTCTGTTCGAATGGTTCCTGCCTTCCACGGCGCTGGCATTCCTGGCGGTCATGCCGCAGGATGTCTTGTAGACTTCTATGGCGACATTATTTACTTCGCTGGCGATACTGCACTCTTTAGTGATATGAAATTATTAAATCGCTTTGGCGAAATCGATTATGCACTTCTTCCTATCGGTGATAATTTCACGATGGGTGTTGAAGATGCAGCCCTTGCCGCTTCCTATATAAGAGCGCGCATTTCCATTCCAATCCACTACAAAACATGGCCTGTTATCGACCGTGAACCAGGTGTATTCACAAGTTTAGTTGAAGGCAAATATAACCAAACAGCTCTCATTATCGATCCAGGCTCCTCTATCGAGCTTAATAGCTAACAGAAGAGAATAAATATTACGAAAAAAGACGCAATTCTAAAGAATTGCGTCTTTTTGTATATTCAGGTCTAAAACTCTTGATTTGCCATGGAAAAACCACCGCGGTTGGCCATGCGTACAAACTCTTCAATATCTTGAGTTTCATCAACACCAACATAGCCGAGTTCACGAACCATGCCATATGGGTTATGCAAAGATAATTGTGGATTCTCGCCGGTCAGTACCCACAGCACTTTATAGCCCTTTGGCGCCTCTCGAAGTCGTTCTTCCCCTTTTCCGTCTGTAAAGTACACTAGTAAATCGACTCTATTTTGATTAGCTAATGTAAACACAGGTGCAAAAGCAGTAGCTCCACGCACATCTAGGCGAGGTTTTACATCTTTTACAGATTCCATCGTATAGGTACGGCGTACTTCATTATCACATTCTACAACGGTAATACGATGGTTATAAGCATGCACGATTTGTAGCACTTGCTCTAAGGCATTTGTAAACTCCACATCAGTTATACTGCCACTCATGTCGAGAGCTACCCATACATTTGCCTTATGTTGACGTAATGTACCAGACAACTCCAAACGCTCAGGTTGACGACGATTACGACGCATCGTCGTTTTTTTGTATCCACTCACTACCTTGCCCATTAGCTTTTTAAGGTAGAAATACCAAGGCAAGGCGCGACGTGTCTTTTGAAATGTATCAATAAGACTTTTCACATAGCCTTCCATATCACCCTTTGAGGCTTCGTTGATATAGCGCTCCGTGATTTGGTCCATCGTATCTGTATCAATGGAATCAGATTCATCCCAAATATCATGGCTGGTTTGCGGATCAAACTCCATAGCAACCGCTGTATCTGCGTTATCGATAGGCACAAATAGGTCAGGCTTTTCTTTCATAACCTTATCAATAGCCTTCGCATAATACTCAATAGTACGGAAACGTTTTAAGAGTAAACCAAAACGTGCATTTACATTCGCAACCGTTACCGCATCACGGTCCACATGTTCAAGGTAATCATTTACGACCATGTCCATAGCCATATGGACTGCTGTTTTGTGAAAGCCTTGGCTCAGTGCTTTTACCCGCATCAAATGAGCAGAAATGATATGAAGAACTTCACGCTTAATGCCGTCCTTCATCACATCTGGCGGTTGACGTAACAAGATAAAAGGATTTACGTATAGTACATATCCACCTTGTTTTAGGTTAATGCCAAAAGCACTGGTCATGTCAAAGCGAATGCGATGAGCCATTTGTAAATAGAAATAACCAAAAAATTGGTCCTCTTCAAGGAGTAAGCTATTCACATCATGCAATATATTCCACAACCGTTGCTCATAGGCAGGCGTCATAACAGCTTGCTGCATGATGGCGAAATCTGTCCCCTCCACTTGTATGTCTTCAAGAGCACGCCCGATAGTACCAATATGGCTATCCGACATATTGTGGTTCATAAGGTCTGCCGCTATGCGTTCTGGCTGAACACTATGATGCTGCTCTTCATAGCTATCTACATAGACCTCATAGGTAGCATAGATTTGCGTATATAAAGCTTCTGCTTCACGATGAATGCGTTCTCGTTTCGCATGCCAACGATCAAGAGCCTCGATAGCCTCCGCATCATAAGAACCTGTCTTTTCCCAGCCATCGATATGTGTGAGTAAGTCTGACGCATCACGTATATCATCCTTATCTAAGTTTCGTTGCATATTTACACCTCCTTTTCTTTAAAAAACAGATTTAATTAATATCATATTCCATATATCAATTAGTCTCATAACTAATAATTTACTAAAATCGGTTATCTATATAGACAGCTTCGATTCAGCTAACTACTGACATAGAATTATTTTTGTGCTTCAAAGAAAGTATCTACAAAGAGGTCATCTTCAATAGCATAAGCGTAAACGCGCTCATAAGTGTTGCGTAGGTCTTTCATAACCGCTACACGCAAATCTCCTGGGTATAATGTTAGGAATTCCACAAAGTGATGAATTTCTTGGGCATTACTATTGCGATTTAAACGATGCAACATATTTTTTGCCGCTACATATAGATGAGTCGGACTTTCACCTTTAACCTGTTCAGCCATAGACATAATAGCACCTGGTTTTTGAACCGCCGCCAATACATCATCAAAGGTAATAAGAGGTTCTTGGTCAGACTCGATGAAATTGACGAAAGCCTCAGCAATGAGTTTGCCTACGTTACCGCGGATAACATTCATAAATACGTCTCGGCTATAGCTTGTTCCCTCTTGGTTTTTATAAATCGTATATAGACCGGACACGCGTTCAAAGGAACGAGGTGTAGCATCGATATCGTCTTCGTGACGTTGATTTAAATATTCTGGATAAGAAGAAATGAATTCAATAACTTTTTCTTCAATACCTGCACCGATGGCCCAGTCAATCCATTGCATATAATCAGCATTCATGTAAAGCCATACGAAACGATTTTGTTGTGCCGGATCCATGTCAATCGTTTGGTAATCAAAGGAATCCTCAGGGTTCATAGCAGCGATAATGCGCACCTGATCACTTAAGGAGAAACCATTGATCTCACGGTTTAAGATAAGGTTCATCAACTCTTGTTGCACGGCATGTTCCGCACGGTTAATTTCATCGATAAACAGTAATACATGGCGGCCTTGGTCTACAGCTTGTGCCACATGTTCCAAAGTATGATGTACAGCGTATACCGTAGTTTTCACATTTCGTGTATTTCCATGACCATCTGTATGCGTCACCGTTTCTACTGTTGGCAAGCCTCCAATTTCACCTTCTTTTAACAGGTTACCATCGATAGTAACGAGTTCCCAGTCGTGTACATCTGCCACACGCGCTGCGAGAGAGGTTTTACCAATACCAGTCTCACCGACGAGCAAGGGCACTTGATTAGCGGCAAGCACTAATTCAACACTTGCCATTGTATCTATAAAGTTCATTGTATCTCCGTCCTAATATTTCAAATATTCACTAACTGCAATTTTCTTAACAGTTCTAGTTCCGTAAGCATCAATCAGTGACAATATATCGATAGGCCATTTGGATTGACGTCCACCAATAGCTTTATTGTTGATTAACTCACGTACATAGTCTTCATCAATGATATCACTAGCAACGGCATTCATGATGATGGCTTTGATTTCATCTACCGTAACGCTCAATGTATTAGGTATATAACCTACGATAGCCGCACTTACCTTAAACAGATGCAACGCCAAGTCCTTTGTGAGATTTGTAATTTGACGCATTGCTTGTGGATCTTGCTTTACTGCTGCTTCTAGAACAGCTACGCTAGGCTCATCAATGTAGCGCAAGGCTAAGTAACTCCCTTGCACGGCTTGTAACTGCACAGCCTCACTTGGGGCCTTGATATATTGTAAGGCATCATAATTCGCCTTCACCGCTTCTAATTGCAATTCTTCAGATGGGTTCTCAATATAGCGAATAGCCCAGCCTGATTGAGCTAACGCACTTTGAATCAATGCGTCAGACGGATTGTTGATATATTCTAAAACCGCCCAGTCCTTTTCTACCAAAGTGCTTAATAATTCATCACTAGGATGCTCTACGAACTGTATGGCCCGTGGTGCTTGTGAAAGCGCCGTTTCAATTACCTTTTGAGTTGGTTCTTTGATATATTGTAGCAACATACCGTTTTGAGCTACGCAGGTTAGCTGCATTGCTTCCGTGGGATTTGGAATATTACGGATTCCATGTGGGTTATTGGTCAATGCCGTTATGTATTGTTCCTCTGTCATAATAACCTTCATTTCTATATAAAAAGGCCATACGAATACGTATGGCCTATACTGAATTCTATTCTTATTATATCATAATTTTTCGATATGGTTATATTTCTTTCGTATATTCACTACATCGTTAATGCATCTAAATCAGAATTATTCCCAATGACTAATAATTTATCATCTTCACCGAGAATGGTAATTGGGTTTGGTGGAACTTCTAAATCTTCACCGCGTCTTATGCCTACTGCATTAAGATTATATTTCTCACGCAAATTAGAATCCTTTAAGTTAGACCCCACCAAAAATGTTGGCACTTTAATTTCTATGAGACTAATATTTTTAGATAGTTGTAAATAATCCATCACATGGTCTCTAGTTAAAAACTGTACAAGGCGTAATGCCATATCGTATTCAGGGTAAATCACTTGATCTACACCTATTTTATGAAGCATTTTGCCTTGTATATTGTTTTCAGCCTTGGCCACAATTTTAGGTGCATCTAATTCTTTAAGAAGCATAGCTGTCATTAAATTAGCTTGAAGATTTCCACCTATAGCCACAATAACCATATCAAACTGGCTTAGGGCCAATGCCTTGATTGCTTCTTCGTCGGTTGTATCTGCAACTATAGCGTGTGTTACAAAAGGTGATATTTTCTGTACAACTTCAGGATCAATATCTACACCTAATACTTCATGATTCATAGATGCTAACATCTTAGCAATAGTGCCACCAAATTGACCAAGACCTATAACTGCTATCGTTTTATGTTTCATATATTACCTCTTGTGTATTTACTCAAATCACTCTTTATAACAATACATTTTCTTCTGCATAGCTAATGGGTTTAGTAGGTGCTGTTTTTAGAGCCCAGGTGCCAATAACAGTCATAACCCCTACACGTCCCGTAAACATGACAAGCATCAACACCCATTTACTACTTTCAGATAAATCAGGTGTAATACCCGTTGTAAGACCTACGGTCCCAAAGGCAGAGGTTACCTCAAAAAGTAGTCGAATAAAGTCATATGGCTCATCCCAAGCCAAATAGCAAGTAGCCAGTAAAACAAGAAGGATAGATAAAAAGATTATCCCATTTGCCTTAAGTACAGTAACCAACGAAATACGACGTTCAAAAACCTCTGTATCAGGACGGTTATTAAATAATGTACGCGATGCTAGAAAAGCGACGGCAATAGTACTAATTTTAACACCGCCTCCTGTGGAGTTAGGACCGGCCCCAATAAACATAAAAATAATGGTAATAAATAAAGTAATTGGATGTAAAGCATTATAATCTACAGTTGCAATACCCGCTGTACGAGGTGTAATCGATTGAAACAGAGATGCCATGACCTTGTTCCATATAGGTAAAGGGCCAAACGTTTTGGGATTCCCCCACTCAACCCCCAAGAAAATAATAGTTCCTAAAAGGATGAGCGCCGTTGTACCAACTAACATTATTTTTGTATGTAGTTTTAAATCTACAAATCGTCTTAACTTGCGATGCGACCAAATATCAAAAGTTGCGAGATAACCAAAACCACCTATTACAATAAGGGCCATTGTATTTATATTAAATAATACATCGCCCACCATAGCATAAGGTAAATCATTATCAAAGAATATAAATCCTGCATTACAAAAGCTGGAAATAGATTGCATAATCCCCGTATATAAAGCAGCATCACCAATATAGGGATATAGCTGAATAGTATAGATAATACCACCAATTATTTCGACACAAAATGTATAAATGGTTAGCTTCTTTGTAATGTGTAGAAGCCCTTTCATGCCATCTTGCCCTACATCCTCTGACAAAAGCACGCGATTTTTTAGACCGACGCGTCGCCCTAAGACTAGAGCAATAATAGTGGTAAAAGAAACAATCCCCAAACCACCTAATTGAATAAGAATTACCATGACGATTTTGCCAAACAAGGACCAATGATGATAGGTATCTACTGTAGACAATCCTGTTACAGAAACACAAGATACTGCGGTAAAAGCTGCATCTACAAGCGTTGTACTATGGCCTTGAGCATTTGATATGGGCAACATGAGTAATATCGTCCCTATGGTCATAGCAGCCAAAAAGCTAAGGGCTAATAGGCGATAAGGATTTTGTTGCATATATTGCTGAACTTGATTTTTTGAAGTATTTTGCCACATAACCTTATTCCCAACCTGTAAGTTCATGCACGACTTTTAGAATTGGTAGCGGACTACGCCCTCCAATGCCTTGTGTATTTAAAGAAGCTACCGCAGATGCAAAAATAGCGGCCTTCTCTAAATCGGAGTGCGCACAATGTTTGAGCACATCTACAGCATTTATATATGTACTATCTGGCTTAATAATAAAAGTATTTTCTTGTCCATTCATATAATGAATTGTGTTTACTAAATTAGCTAAAAAAGCACCATGGAAGCTATCCCCAGCCCCCGTAGTATCTACAATACTTTTTTGCGGGAATGGCTCACAACGATACGCTGTACCATCTGGCCATACGAAATAGCTACCATTAGCACCATCCGTAATACCTGCAATTAAAGCACCACGGTCATGAATGATACGACAAGCTTTTTCTAAATCAGTAGTACCCGTATACTTCTCAGCATAATCACGGGCAACGATAACGATATGACTATCTTCAGTGATTGATTTCATTCCTTCATCGTAGCGCTGAGCACCACCATCTAAAGAAATGATAGTACCTACCTCTTTTGCAATGGTCATAGCAGAGCGCATGAGTTGGCGATGTCGACCATTAATATGCAAAATATAGGCAGTTTTTATCAGCTGTTTATGAGCATCTAAAAACTTAGGCTCAGTTGCAGTAGATCGTTCAAAAAACACAGCCCGCTCCCCCGTACTATGCTTTACAAGAATTGTAGCAACGCCACTCTTTTCCCCCTTTTCAATTTGGATAGCATCGGTATTAACATTATATTTTTTGAAGTCATCTAAAATATGACGCCCCACCATATCGTCACCGATACTATCAATCATGGCCGTACGTGCACCATATTTACCTGCAACGGCTAATGCTGTAGCTACAGGTCCACCACCATCGGTAGTAGAAGATATAACTTGTTGTACCTCACGTCCCGTTGGGTAATGATCCACAACGATGAAGCGGTCTAATGTGCTAGCCCCGATACCTACAATATCTATTTTTTTTTGAGGAAATGTACTCATACTAACCTCCTAAGCCTTTTATTAGCTATACAAGCAATATCACTTCACATCTTATAGATTCACTATCTTACTTATTGATTTATGACTTTAACAATAATTATTTTTTGTCCTTATAGACTTATACATTGATTCTTATACATTGATTGTTTTACTTTTTAAAGTCATTTAAGTCTTATACCTACAGAATACCTTTCGCTTTATAAAAAGTAAACCCCAGACGCTCGTCTGGGGTTACTCTGTACTACAAGTAGTACGTATATGTCACGTAATATGCCTTGTTTATTATATGTTGGTTATTGGGAGAGGTTGTTAGAATTGAGGTGTAACATAACAGTTTAAGACATCATACGTTCCATCATATATTCAATTTCATCAGCACTTAAATTGTACATAGCTTGTACCATTCGTTCTGCTGCTTCCCCAGAAGCACCGCTCTTAGCAATTTCAGCTTTTGCCTTAGCAATGAGAGCATCTTTACGTTGTGCTTCGGAATCTTCGTCAGTTGGTACAGAGATATTGGCCTTACCTTGGCCAATGCCACGTACCTCTTGGTTAGGATTTTCTTTAGAAGTTGTTTTTGTATCTTGTGCAGCTACTGCTTCTATAGCGAAGGAGTTCTTACCAGTCATGATATATTCAACAGCTTCTAATGTACTTTGCGTAAGATTTACAGTCCAGAATTCACCTGCTGCAGTCAATTTGTAAAGCAAACCATTATAGGCAACAAGGCCTCGTTTTTCCCATAATTTATAGAGCCAGTTCAATTCATCTAATCTGGAATCCATTTTTACTAAGCTCATAATATTGAGGAATCCTTGTTCTAATTGACTTACTACTTGGTTTACGATAGGTTGTAAATCACTTTGTTTCATAAGGGCCATAAATGGTTTTTCACCGCGGGTAACCATATCTTCGTATGGTTTTAATGCACGATGTAACATCATACCATAACCGTCGACGTTACCACCTGCACCACTGCCAAATGGGAACATTGAAACGCCCGATTTAGCTAAAGTGTTATACAAGCTACGTTCACGATTATTAGCACTCCAGTGAGCGGCACTCAATCGACGATAGGAGCGTTCATCAAGGTATTTACGACCGAATTCAAACATCTCACCTTGCATCGCGGTTGTGGCTGCAGCTGGAACTTTGCCGTTTGCAATGTCTTTATTGAGATCACTACCATCAAATACATTTAATTGATATAGATCCGCACCATCTACGCCAGAGCTTACCAAATCTGCTAAGTCTTGTTCCCACACCTCCATAGTTTGACCAGGCAAACCATAGATCAAGTCAATAACAACAGAGCATTGACTATAAGCTTTCAAGGCAGATAAACGTTCTAATACGGTTTCTTTCGTATCTAAACGTCCTACCATTTGACGTACTTCTGTATTGAAAGATTGTACACCGATGGACATACGGTTAACACCGTTTGCCATCCAAACTTCAAGATTTTCAGGAATTAAATCGTGAATACGACCTTCTAAGGTAAGTTCGTAATCATTTGCCAATGGCAAGTACGCTTTAATTGCTTTGAGCAGTCTTTCAGAGTTTGTAGGAGATAAAGATGTTGGTGTGCCACCGCCGATAAACAAGGCATGGATTAAGCTATCTTTTAATCTCGGACGTTCACTAGCGAGCTTTAATTCACTGATAAGACCGTCAATATATTGGTCTTCAACACTTTGACTCGTACCGTTTTGGAAGAATCCACAATATGTGCATTTTGTCTTACAAAACGGAATATGAATGTAAGCGCATTGCATTTCGCCCTTTTTAGGAGCCCCATTCATTAATGCATCCCAAACGGCTTGCGTTTCTTTTGGAGAAACAAGCGTACCATTAAGACCTGCATGAACAACACGTTTATGAGGAAATGCACCACTCATCGGATTATCACATTCTAAACCTAGTTGTAGGTTTCGCTGCTTCTCCGGAATGGACTCAAAGAAACTTGCTAAACTCATACTCCAATCCCCTTTCAGAAATTAGGCTTGCAACTTTGCAAGTACAGATTTTGTAAATTCTTTTGCATTTGCAAAGTCTTGTTCGTCTGGATGAGTTTCAGCCGCTTTATGTAACGCATCGCGTTCTGGGCTTTGACCATGTGCGGATCCAGGTGGGAACATTTTATACATCATTTCGATTACTTTAGGATCGATTTTACCTTGGCATACAAACCCATCTACAAGGGATTCTTTGTTTTGCAACAATGTAGATGCTTTATCGATACTTTCACGAGCGTGATCAGAATCAGCATACATACCTAACGTAGCAAAGAATACGATGTTAGGATTTGTCAAAGTTTCAATCAACTTAGCCGCTTCTTTGTTAGCTGTACCGCGGTCTACCCAGAAACCTACGAACACAGTATCATAATCAGCTAAATTATCAGGCGCTTCTTTTACAGGAATGCAAGGTGTCCCTTCAGGCATAACAGAAGCTATTGCTTCCGCTACGCTTTTTGTATTTCCCGTGAGGGATGAATATAAAATAATAGATTTCATAATTATCTCCTTTATTACTTAGATAAATTTATTCTTCTTCGTCTTCACCATCGGCCTGTACTACAAAGTGTACAGGAACTTCTACTGGTTGTATATCCCCTGTAGGATTTGGATATGGTGTGGCACGTCGTACTGCATCAAGGGCAGCTTCAACAAATATTTCATCACCGCCACTCAATGGTGTAACGCTAATTAGATTACCCTCTGTATCCAAACGAGCAGCTACATAAATTGTAACGTCTACATTCATTTTACGTTTAATTGCCGCATAAGGGATTTGTTTTTGACTGTCTACAGCTGCGTAGAAACCCGCCGTATTAAATGCTGCTTTACCTGTACCGTGACCATCACCTTCACCAGTACCGTCACCTGTACCAGTACCATGACCTCTGCCATCACCAATACCCGTACCTTCACCGGTACCATGACCACCGCCAGAACCGCCACCAGACCCAGGGCCAGTTCCACCAACAGCGGAATTATTACCAGGTGTATTGGCTTTATTTTCGCTTCCTTTTGCTGCCACATCTACTGCATCAGGAATATCTGTAGCTGTAGATGGTTCAACATTTGCTACAACAGCCTTTGTCCTTGCCGCTACTTCATCTGCAGATAATGGTTTAGGGAACAAATCTGCTCTGTTACCTCCGCCACCACCTGCGTGACCACTGCCGCCATCATCGAGCACACTTTGTGTGAGGTCGATTTCATAGGTTTCCATTTCTTGAATAGCTGGAACCACTACAAAAAAGATTACGGCAATAAAAAGAGCAACTAGATGAACTACGGCGGATATAATGGCTGCTTTTTTCCATGATATGCCTAGTCCCATAGTTATCCTTTCTGTTCAGCTGCAATAGCCAAGCGTTTAACGCCAGATTGTTTTAGCATGTCCATGATCGCTACTACTTGACCATGAGCTGCACGTTTATCTGCTTGCAAGATAACACTAGCATTAGGATTTTCTTGAATACGTTGTTTAATCACAGCTTCAGCTTGATCAATACTCATTGGATTGTTATCAATTGTAATATGCCCTTCCGCATCTAATGTAAATACAACTGGTAATTGAGCCGGTGCAGAAGCACTACTCGCTTGAGGTAATTGTACAGATAATGCTTTTTGAGCAACTGTTTGTAAGCTGTTCATCATGAAGAATACCAACAAGAAGAAGATGATATCAATCATTGGAATAATCATGAATTCCGGCTTAGTTTTCATACGAAAGCTTTGCAAGTTCATAATTATTTCCACCCTTCTCGTTTAGCTGTAACTATATTTACACACATATTTTCAATTTGGTTAATAATGGAATCCAAACGATGACTAAAAATTGTGTAAACGATAAACGCCATAATAGCTACACACAAACCAGATGCTGTAGCGATAAGAGCCTCACCTACACCACCAGTAATGGCAGATGCACCGGCACCGGAGTCAAGGATACTGAAAGAACCAATCATACCTGTTACTGTACCAAGCAAACCCAATAATGGAGAAATGGTAACTGTTGCACTTAAGTAGTCCATATATTTACGGAAACCAACTGCATCAACACCCATTTGATCAGCAAAAGCTGTCTTCATTGCTTCTTCGCTGGAATCATTATTTAAACCTGCTTCCGCAATACGACTTGCAATAGAAGGGTTTTCTTTAATTACTTTATCGATTTCGTCCCAACGTTGTAGTTTTGCGAATTCATTTACTGCATGGGTTACAACAAATGTTTTACCTGCATATTTACGATAGAAGAAAGCACGTTCTACAGCTATAGCGATAACCATGAAAGACAAGAGTAATAATGGATACATTACATACCCGCCACTATGAAATAAGTGAATGACATAATTTAAATTTTCCATATTTGTAACCTTTCTGTCTGTTTATAGACTGAACATTAGAACCTGTAGGTCCCTTGAATTCTTGTATAATCACCTAACTTAAAGCTTTCACTACCATATAAAGTATCTCGTTTATTAGTGCCCTTCGCATCGAATGTATAGAATGCTTCAAGGAGCAAGTCCTTACGTGGTACATAACCGGCACCAAATGTAAAGCTACGAATACCATCCAAATAACGATCAGGAACAGCGCCTGTACCATTGCCACCAAAGAATGAGCCATGTTGGAAGTATTTATAATCAATGAACGCATTCCATGATTTTGGAACATCTAAATCTGCACGGCCAATGTCGAGACGAGCCATCCAGAAATGTGGTGTACCGCCCATTTGGTGACCTTTAATAGCAAAGTCTGCCGTACCACGTTCATGTTGATATACAGTGTTACCGTTCAAGTAACGACCTAAGTTGGAACGGTTTTGACCATAATCAATAGTGACAACTGTATTGGCACCAAGTTGATATTTAGCACCAATACCAAATACATGAGCTACATTGGAGAAGCTGTGTTCATCATTACCGTTACCGTTTGCATTTAAATATGTATGTGTTTTACCACCAAAAGAACGTAAGTACCAAGCTTGTAAACCAAGACGAGAGCCAATTTGCTTCTTATATTGAATAAATGCTGCTTTATCGATAGCAGGTACAGTATCTTTTTCAAGAACTACACCTTCTGTTCTAATTAAATTGCCAATGATCTTACCAATTGCTTCGCGTGGTAATTTATTTTCAGACTCCGCATCATGTACAACTTTTTCAAGATTATACATATAGTTAAACAATGCATTAGTCATGCCCCAACCATAGTAAGAACCACCTTCACCCCAATCACTAGAGGACATGGTGAAGTTCTTTTTGTAAATGGCATCTTTAGCATCATAATCACTAAATACGTATTTACCACTATCGTATTTGTAAGTCTTTGCACCTAAGAAACCAGTGAATTCATAGTCACTTGACGGTTGACCATAGTAATCATAAGATTTCTTAAATGTACCATCAGCTTGTTTCACCCAAACTTCGTCAAGCTCACTATTGTTATAATTACTCCAATTATCTTTTGCATTATATTTAGCAATTTCAGAGATGGATTGGTTAATCGCATCACCATGTTTATCAACATAAGCCTTCGGATTCAATAAAGCTTCTTTATTATCCGTAGATAGGATAAGACCTTTGGCCTTTTCTTTTAAGTATTCAGGGTATAAGGAAGAGTTCACATTATACATAATGTTGCCTGTCTTATAGAGTTTTTCCCCTGTTTTCTTATTGGTGATTTCATACATTGCATACCCACCAGATGGGATATCAAGGGAGAATTTCGTCCCTGCCATATCTGTAGGATATGCTTTTGTAAGAATATCTTGTAATCGACCCATAATTTGAGCCTGTTTTTGTTGCGTTTCTGCTAATTTAGCATTTGCCTTTTCAAGCTCTTGATCACGGTTCGGATTACTCCATCTTAAGTCTAAGCTTTCTTTATAAGCTTCGTATTCAGCTTGCAATTCTTTGAGCTGTTGATAGAAGTAGATGCTATCTGTCTTACCTTTGTAGGTGGAGTTATAAATACCAGTTGGACTATCTGGAGCTGCCGGATCTGTTGTGGTCTTCTTCTCACCATCAGAACCGGTTTTAGTAGCACTCTCAATATCATATGGATAATCATCACGATTAATACCAATCAATTCAGCTGCTGTTGGAGGTCTGTAAATAACTTCATGTTCTGCATGAGTATACGCAGAATCAGTAATACCCGTACTATGTTTGAAAGTACCAACCCCAATACGAACTTGAGAGTCATGGCCATTCCAAACAGCACGAACGCCATCATAAGATTGACCAAACCAGTAACCACTAGCACCCATAGGCTCTGTCAATCGGCCCACTGATACATCCCATTTTTTAACCCGTCTTGTAAGATCAACGGTATCGAGTCGTTGATGGTTAAAGCCTTTGGAATCAGATTGTGTCCAACTTGTATCTACACCACTCATGCCAGTCGCACTGCCGATAACTTTGAGGTTTGTAAACTCATTGAGTCGAGCATCAAAGCCAAGTCGTAATCGTTGCTCAAAGCTATGACGGTCTGCATCGTACATATTTGCTTTTGCAGAAGCGATAGCGGAGTTCGCTCTAAATGGAGATTGGGGTCTGTTAGAGCCATCATGTGCCATCCAACGTGCTCTATAGTCCCCAACCAATGTAACACCACGTTCTTTAGTAGTATCAAAATCAGAACGAATAAAATCAGTTAAACGAACTACATCAGATACATTTTGTACACCAGATTCTGCATTTACGGCTTCACCATTAGCTACATTAGCACCTGTAGCATTAACATTCGTACCATCCTTAGTTTTGCCGATGGCTGTAGTTTTACTACTATCGCCACCACCAAATTTAAGGTTAACACCCATACGGTAGACGCGTTCTTGTGTAGCACGGTCATCATCGCGATGATTAAAGATATTGTTGATGCCAAAATACATCATGGCATTTTTATTGAAACGTTTTTGAACCATTACGTTCCAAATGCCAAATGTTTTCTTTTCATATGTTTGCTTCTTGTAAACGCCTGCATCACCAGACAAGATATCTGGCCAGTAGTTACCACCATTATTGAGAGTATTACTATCAAGCATGTTGATATAGTAATCGCCCCAGATAGAACCATTCCAACCAGACTTAGGGTTGTCATAGGTAATACCGATGTCAACTTTGTGCATTGGTTTATCCAGCAATTGACGAGGCATTGTCGGATCGCTCTTGTTGATAGCGTGTAAGTATGTATAACCTAACTTACCAGACCAATATTTACCGAATTTTTGTTGTACTTCTGCTTGAAGACCAGTAATTTCAGCTTTACCAATATTTTTAAAGCTATAAATCATATCTGGAGCACGTTGGTATTTCGCATCACCTTTGAGATATGGTGCGAAGTCCATGAAATCACCAGTGAAGTATACGGACATATAGTTCTTAATTCGGTTGTGGAATACACCTACACGAGCATAGGTATTTTTATTTTCACCTTCCAAGCTCATGTCGAAATTGAGTGATTTTTCAGGTTTCAAATTAGGATTGCCAGCCCAATACCAACCGAGTTTTGCTACCCCAATCCCTACCGGGTTAGAAGCGTACATTTCCCAGTTATACCACAATTCGCCCATACCAGGCTCTGTATAACCAGTACCTACATTGGCTTTAAATCTGCGATGTGTATTACCTTTAACGTTATATGTCATGCCCAAAGATGCAGATAGGTTAGAACCAAACAAGCTACTATTGTCCAAACGCACAATCGGAGACAATGTTAAGTTCTTATTGACTTGCCATGTATCAGAAATGTAAGCATTTAACTTGCGAATCGTACCACTACCAGTAGTCAAGCGTTGGTCGCGATTACGATACTCTTCTAAGAAAGCCTTACCATTTAGCTTAGGTGCTTTTTTCCGCATTTCTGAATCATTAGACTCACCATATTTAAAATAGTCGCCTACGATATTTGCACGATGCGCCGCCATTTCAGGATTTTCCGATTTCAACCGATTTTCCAAAGCATAATATCGCTTCTTGAATTCATCCGTTACAGGCTGATTATTCGGCGATGTGCTTGACCATTCACTGAGTCTGCTTTCCGATAAACCATAATTCACATAATCATCATACGTAATCCCCGGTTTTTGCGCATCATTCGCTGCACCATAATATTCATAATCCATATCCCATTGCGGCATGCCGCCACCGGAATTAATGAATTTATAATCATGGATGTGAGAGTAAACTTTAACACTATTATCGCCTTTACGTCGCACGAGACGATCAAGGCGGTCTACTAACAAGCTTTTATCATAATCCCATGGATCGATGTACATCGTACTTGTATTAGGAGAACTCTTTAAGCGACTACCAGAGCCTTCTTCACGAGCATAGCTAACACCATAGCTTAGCAAATGATTTTTATTAACTTGCGTATTTGCATTTACGCGAATATCTAATTGACGATGATCGATGTTATCGATATAACGCAACTCATTAGAGCCTTCATAAGCAGAACGACCTGTATAGTTAATGAGCGCTACGTCATTTTCTTTAATGCGAGAATAGTTTGTTTCAACAGTCCAGTCACTCTTACCAGCTCTAGAGGACCATTGTAAGTTTGCTGTATTACGATCTGCCGTACGTTTAAAGTGTTGTTGTGGCTCTAAATCGGAGTCGGAGTGCTTAACATCTCGTACAAGGTCTTCTGTATAGCGATTGAGGCGCATTTCAATTTTATTTTTATCATTAGCCTCATAGGTCGCTACTAAACCAATATCTGCCGCGTCACCATAGTAACGAAGTACATTTGGCTTAAAGTTATGTTTTGCATAGTCAAAGGCCATGCCAGAAGCACGACGTTTAACAGATGCAAGAACTGGCATAAGATCTCGTTTACTACCTGATAAACCGACCTTCAATTTCCCCATTTGACCTGAATCAGCACGAATAAAGAAATTTTGGAATGGGAAAACATCGCCATCACTCTTCCGACGCATGCCTTCTGCATTAAATTGTACAGATGGTTTCTTTTGTGCTTTTTTAGTTATGATATTAACTACACCACCGACAGCATCCGAACCATATTTAGCACTAGCCGCACCTTGAATAACTTCAATTCGCTCTACATTCTCAGTACCGATACGCTGTACTTCGTCGGCCGCACCTGAATACTTATCAAAATCACCTAGTACTGGTTGACCATCTACAAGGATAAGGGTGTGACGGGCTTCTGCACCACGAATAGATACACCTACACGCCCCATAGCATCAACCGTTCTAGATACGCCTGTTTGCGTAAAAATAATGTCTTCGACGGACTTCGCCTGTTTCTTCTCAATCTCTTTCTTAGTAATGATTTGCACTTGCTGTGAGTTCAGTTTTGCTTCTTCTTCTGCCCACGTACCTTTGACATGAACAACATCTGTAGTAACAGTCGCATTATCTGCCCAAACCACTAAAGGCGCGCTAAGCCACAAGGCAACTGCACTAGACAAAATTATGCTACGTTTTGTATGTCCCCACCGGGTCATTGTGCCCTCCTAAATTTCTAACTAAACATATGACTTGTATCTCCCACACAAAATTAAAAAGATACACTTCATCAACATATAATGACATTGAATATCATTCACATTTTAATGTTAGCAAAGTGTATCTTGCATATCTACTCCGAATAGACCAAAAATATACGTTTTGGACAAATCGGACTATTTTTTTAGAATTTATACGTCATTTGGAAACGAGTATAATTCCCAAGTTTGAAGTTTTCAGATCCATATAATGTGTCTCGTTTATTGATCCCTTTTGCATCAAATGTATAGAATGCTTGTAAAAGTAGATCTTTAGTTGGTACATAGCCACCACCGAAGGTAAAGCTCTTAATACCATCTAAATAACGATCAGGTACAGCTTCTGTGCCATTTCCACCGAAGAAGGAACCATGCCCGAAGTACTTATAATCCACATAAGCATTCCAAGAACCTGGTTTATTCATATCTACACGACCTACATCGAATCGCAATGCCCAGAAATGAGGTGTCCCACCTACATCGCGACCTTTAATATCGAATTGAGATGAACCAGCCTTATGTTCATAATGAGTATTGCCATTCATGAAGCGACCATAGTCACTACGGTTTTGACCATAGTCAAAGGAAATGCTTGCATTATGGTTTAATTGATACTTAGCACCTACACCAAATACATTAGCCACATTGTTAAACTCATGTTCTTCAGTAGCATTACCATTAGCTGTATAGAAACGATAGTCGCTACCGCCAAAGGAGCGTAAGTACCAAGCAGCTAAACCAAGACGAGGCGTTACCATATGTTTAACTTGAACATAGGCAGCTTTATCAATTGGTGGTACTGTATCTTGTTGTAATACAACACCTGTCGTTGGGATAACATTACCTGTGTATTTACCTAATGCTTCTCTAGGCAATCTACTATACCCATCAGCCTTTTCAAGAAGACGAGTCAAACCATTGAAATAGGACGCTAGTAATTGTGGATAATGATCGCTATTTTTTACGTTAATAACATTAGATAAGCCATAATCTTTAACATCAACAGAGTTAACTTTATAAATATTATTTTCTAGGCCATCAAAAGCATTATCTTCGAAGCTAATTGTATAGGTAGCATCTTTGTTAAAGATAAGGGCTGCACGATCTTGAGCCGTTTTACGATACGCGGCCTCAATAGCAGCTTTATTTTTATTGTACCAATTAGTTAAGAATGTTTTACCATTATCCGCTAATACAGAAGTATCACTTAATTTAACTTCAAATAGTGGATCATTTTCAGTTAAACCAATTTTACCTGCAGCAATCTTAGTATTGATTGTGCCTTCATCAGGAACCCATTGTTCAGTGTCCTCATCGTAACGCTTATCTTTATAAGCGAACTTAACATTGACTTCTGGCATTTCAAGCAATACTTTTTGCTTATCTGCATCAGCACCATAAGCTTTTGCCACGATTTCTTGCATACGACGAACTACATCAAACTGAGCAGCTCTCAATGGTTCACGCTCTTTTGCAACGCGTGCCTCAACATCTGGCAATTGAGCTTGTAGTTTTGCAAGATCTGCTTTTAATGGAGCTAATTGATCAGCTGGTAACTCATCAATAAACTCTTTCCACCAAATATCGGAATTAAGATCATCAATTTTTTGTTTCAATGCCTTAACTTCGCCTTCTAAGGCACCTTCTTTATCACGCAATGCCTTCAATTGTTGGTAGAAGTTAATCTTATCACCTGCTTCAGGTATGATAAGTTCTTTATTACTACCATCAGTATCGCCTGTGATGCCCAAGAATTCATCTACTGTAGGAACTCGTTTGAAGTTTGTATAAATTGCATGGGTATAAGCACTATCACTAATGCCAGTGCTATGTTTAAAGGTACCTACACCAATGCGAACTTGTGTATCTTTATTAGTCCATACACTGCGAACGCCATCATACTCTTTATTGAACCAATAACCGGTAACACCCATAGATTCAGTAATACGACCAGCACTGTGATCCCATTTAGAGCCGTGATGTGTTACATCAAGTTCTTCTAAACGTTGATGATTGAACCCTTTAGAGCCTTCTGTTTCATGACTACTATCTACACCAGGTTGTCCAGAAGCACTACCTACAACACGTACATTAGTATTATCGTTAATACGAGCATCTACACCAACTCGAATACGTTGATTTAAGCCATGTTCTTTGCGATCTGCCAAGTTTTTCGCCGCATCATCGGCCACATAGCTCGTTGGAGTTACTTTTGTTTCAGGTCGATCAGAACCTAAGTGGCTATCATTACGTACACGATAGTCGCCTACTAGCTCTACACCACGAGATTTAGATTCATCAAATGGACGTGTAATAAAGTCACTAAGCACTGCTGGTGGTAATGCTTCCAATTGTTCTTTAGTAAGTCTTGCTTTACTTTCACCAGAGCCTAAGCCAAATTTCATATTTAAGCCGACGCGATATACACGGGCGGATAATGCACGGTTATCATCTCGGTGGTTAAATAGATTATCAATACCAAAGTATACACGAGAGTCTTTATTGATTTTCTTTTGAACCATAAAGTTCCAAATACCATATGTCTTACGCTCGTACATATCGGCACTACGTTTATTGTTCAAGTTATATCGAATAACAGATTTATTAGAATCGTTAGGATCGATATAAGACACCATGTAATTACCACCACCAGATAGAGAGTTACTATCTAACATGCGAATGTAGTAATCGCCCCATAAGCTACCGCTCCAACCGCTCGCCTTATCTTCAAAGTCAACACCAATATCGATTTTATGACGTGGCTTATCTAATAATTCACGCGGCATATCCTTGTCACTCTTATTGAGGGCACGCAAGTATGTATAACCTAATCGAGCTTTCCAATGCTTATTCAAAGTTTGCTTTACTTCAAATTGAAGGCCTGTAATTTGAGCTTTACCAATATTGCGGAAGCTATAAATCATATCAGGTGCATGAGCAAATTTAGAAGCCCCTAACGTAGTGGATTCATCGTATTGTGGATGGAAGTCCATCAAATATCCCGTATTATAAACAGACATATAATTGCGGATATTATTATGGAACACACCGATTTTAGCATAGGTGTTTTTATTTTCCCCTTCCAAAGATAAATCAAAGTTCATTGATTTCTCTGGTTTAAGGTTTGGATTACCTACCCAGTACCAACCAAGTCGAGCTTCACCGCCACCGATGGTAGCAAAGGTAATATTAGGACCATACATTTCCCAGTTATAATACAATTCGCCCATACCTGGTTCTGTGTAGCTAGTGCCTACATTCGCTTTTAATCGACGATGTACATTACCTTTTACATTATGAGTCATGCCCAAGTTAAAAGACAAATTTGAACCGAACTTATCACTATGATCTAAGCGTACAATTGGTGATAAAGTAGTATTTTTATTAACCTGCCAAGAGTCTTGCACATAGAAATTAAACTTCTTAATTTCTGCACGACCAGCTGTTTGTTGATTTACACGTTTTAAATACTCTTCTTTAAAGTAAGAGCCATTTAATTTCAATTTTGTATTGTCAAAGCCAGATACCGCTCCGTAGTAGAAGCTTGGCAAATACGCATCGTGCAATGCAGGATAGTACTTGCCATTTTCATCTGTTTTACCTTCTTTATTAGCATGGTAATCAGCGATGAAATCTTTGTTTTCCTCCAATAAGCGTTTTGCAAATTGTTGGTATCGTGCATATGCTTCAGGATTAAGTTTTTTCAATGTCCGTTCAGTAGTTGGACCATCGACTTTCCCCATGACAGCAGAGGAATCATTATCATTAGAATCTAAATATTGAACATACTCTTCATAGGTGAATTCAGGCAACGTACTAGGTGTATTTTTATCGCCGTTATACCACTCCTTCTCCTTATTCCATTGTTCTACGCCAGCTTCATTCTTTTTGAAAGAATGGTCATAAATTGTAGAAGATGGAACGCCATTTTTAACGGCTAAACTTTTATCATAATCCCACGGATCGATGTGACGCTTATAAGTTGTTGGTGCATTTTTAAGACGGCTACCTTCACCAGTTTCACGAACAAAACCAACACCATAGGATAAAAGATGATCTTTATTAAGCTGTGTATCAGCACTAAGTTTTAAATTCCATTGACGATGATCTACATTATCTACATAATTTAATGTATTTTTACCTTCATACGTACTATTGCCATAATCACTTGTTAAAGTTAAATCATCTTCTTTTGTACGTGTATAATTTACTTCCGCACTCCAAGAGCTTTTCTTATCTTTTCCAGTATAGCTCAAGTTAAAATTATTTCGGTCTAAATCGCGTTTGTAATGAACTTGTGGTTCCATGAAGGAATCACTACGTTTCACATAACGCTCTAAATCTTCGTTATACCGATCAATACGAAGACCTAAAGAGTGATTTTCGTTAAAGTCATATGTAGCTCCAAGTCCTACATTGGAGTTTGTGCCATAGTAACGCAAAGAATTCTTTAAGAAGCCATGGTCTTCATCGCTAGCCATTGTCGTTGCACGACGTGCTTCACTCGCATAAATAGGCATAATATCACGTTTACTACCGTGAATATTAACTTTTAACTTACCTAAAGAGCCAGAATCAGCGCGCATAAAGAAATTAGAGTATGGCACGACATCACCATCCCCTTTTTCTCTACGACCTTCCGCATTAAACTGAATGGACGCATTCTTCTTTGGCTTATTTGTAATAACATTGATAACGCCGCCAATCGCATCAGAGCCATACTTGGCACTAGCAGCACCTTGAATGACTTCAATACGCTCAACATTTTCCGTACCAAGACGTTGCAATTCATCGCCAGCACCTTGATATTTAGCAAGATCTCCCATAACAGGCTGCCCATCTACTAACATTAGCGTATGTCGTGGATCAGCACCTCGAATAGATACACCTACACGCCCCATCGAATCAACAGTTCTAGATACACCTGTTTCTGTAAATACAATATCCTCTACAGATTTTGCTTGTTTCTTTGCAATATCTTGCTTTGTAATAATCGTCGTCTGTTGAGACTCTTGTTTTGCTAATTCTTCGGCCCACGTACCTCGAACATGTACAACATCAGTAGTAACTGTTGCATTTTCTGCCAGGGTATTGATAGGCATTTGTAACCAGTATGCAACGGCGCAAGACAATATAAGGTATCGACTACTTCTTCTAAGCCTCCTATTCATTAATATTCCTCCAAAATATATCAAACTTGGTATATAAAAAATACACCTCACTACCACAATAAATGACATTGAAAATCATTTACATCAATGATAGCAAAGTGTATTATGCATATCTACTCCGAATAGACCAAAAATATACGTTTCGGACAATATTAAGTTTTTATAAATTATGAATTCTACTTTAAGTTACTACATTTTTAAGTAATATTAATAATATGAATTCCCAATCATTTTATTTATACCTTACGATAGGCACTTGGCGTTACACCAGTAGCTTCTTTGAATGCACCAGTAAACTTACTACCGTTCTCGTAGCCTACTGCATTAGCAATCTCTAAAATAGATTGATCTGAATCTTGAAGCAATCGCTTAGCCGCATTAATACGACATTCTTTTAGATATTGATGTATGGTTGTACCATATACACCTTTAAAGCAACGTTTCAACGTCGACGTAGGAATGTCAAACTGCACGGATAAAGAGTCAATAGTAATACGCTTCATATACTGTGTCGATACATATTCACATACAGCTTTTACAATATCGACTTGCTGCTTTCTATAGGTATTTCTTTTTTTATTATTAGCTGTAGATATAACAGATAGCAATAAAAAGATTTCAATCACTTTTAATTTAAAATAGTGCTCCTTAATTTGATTCGGCACTTTATATAAACTGGAAAAAATCTGACGAACTGTTTCTGTTTCTTCCATCATCATACCAAAGTCGGAATGCTCACAAAATCGATTTGCTAATTCGGTCAAATCTATTCGAGAATCACTAACAAGTGCATCTAATACAGGTTGAGCTTTTTCAACATCTACCAGCAATACAATCCCTTTAAATAGTTTTGTAGGGAAGTAATTTTCATGTTGGTAAGCTGAGCGTGTATGCCACCCTAACGACATATCCCCTGGGCCCATATATAAATACTCACCAGATGTGAATTTGCACTCAATGCGCCCCTCTTCACAGTGATTTATGGCAAACGTCTTGGTATGTGATTTAGCATAAAATTGAATCGTTTCTTGTTTCACATCAAGGAACATTAAATCGATACCATCAAATATCGTATGTCTCGACATAGACATTCCTGCATGTGAAACCGCATGATTATGTGGATTCATACTATCACCATATACACAAATACTATAAACATAAACGTTAGTATTATATTATAGTATACTTATTGATAGTCATTGTCAACTTCCAGTTACTAATAATTCATATTAAATTTAAAAATATTAACTAGTTTATTTTAGTAATATAAAACAATCAAGATCATCGCTAGAAGTTATTTTAGTGTACTATAAAATAAGCCTCATGAATTAAACTACAACAATTTAATTCATGAGGCTATATTCAGAATTACGGATGCAAGTTTCTATTTTTTTGTTTTTACAATAAAAGCTAATGCAATTATATGACCAACCCATACGAGGGCCATGACGATAAGAGCAATAGGCATATCTTGACTGAAATAGGCGCCAACCGCCATTATTGTACTAACAGAAGCGAGAATGGACAACTTTGTCCGCAACGTCAACGCTTTATCGCGCTCATAAGTAGCAACAGTCTTTTGATATAAACTAGATTCCAAAAACATTTTATGGAATCGTTCAGACCCTCGAGCTAAAAAAAATAAAGCTAGCATATAAAAAGGAACTGTTGGCAATAGTGGTAATACGATACCTGCTGTACCAAGGCCAAAACTTATTGCACCAATAGTCAGGAATACATATCGTATTACAACATTACGGTGTTGCTCAGTTGTTTTCATTAATCCTCTTCTACATAATTAATAACTTTACCTTTTGTTTTAATAAAGTTAGGAATAATAAGTACTAAAGCAGCAATAGCTACAATGCCATAAATACCAGCCATACCTACCCATTCATATGCATTACCTAATACAAGACCCATTACTGCAAAGTCCGCATCACCAAAGGTTGTATTTTGGAATCCTAATTGACCAAGAACTGGCAATGCCAAAGCTGGCAAGAATGTAATAGCCAAACCATTTAGGAAAGCACCTACCGCTGCGCCACGACGCCCACCAGTAGCATTGCCATAAATACCTGCGGTAGCACCACAGAAGAAGTGTGGTACAAGACCAGGAATAATTAATACGCCACCTACAGCACCAAGTATAAGCATACCAATGATACCACCGATGAAAGAGCTAAGGAAACCTAATACTACTGCAGTTGGAGCGTAGGTAAAGAATACGGCACAGTCTACAGCTGGAATTGCATTAGGGATAATTTTGGTAGCAATCCCTTGGAATGCAGGAATCAAATCGCCTAAGATCATTCGTACACCAGAGTATACGATTGTTACGCCAACGGCAAAGTTCATAGCACTCATAACGGCGTATAAATAAGGGCTCATTTCACCAGATAAAATAGCGACAAATTCGGAACCTGCTGCAAATGCGGCAATCAAGTAGAATACGATCATAGTCAATGCTGTAGATAATGTTGAGTCACGTAAGAATCCCCATTTTTCTGGAATCTCAATATCTTCTGTGCTATCTTCAGCTTTACCAACATATTTAGCAACCCAAGCAGACAAATAATAACCTAAACTACCAAAGTGACCAATCGCAATTTCATCCCCATCAGTCACTTTAGAAGTATAGCTTTGACCAATTGCTGGAGAAATAGCAGACCAAGCACCCATTAAGAAACCACCCACAAGGATGAGCTCCATACCGGCCAAACCTGCTGTACCAAGTACGGCAGACATAAGACATGCCATAAATAAGCTGTGATGACCAGTTAAGAACACATATTTGAACTTGGTGAAACGAGCAATACATAAGTTCATCAATAAGCCTACTACGAGAATAGACATCGTTTCAACGCCAAGTACCTTTTGTGCAACAGCCACAATAGCTTCATTGTTTGGTACCACCCCAGTAATATGGAATCCATGTTCAATCATCTTACCTAACGGATCAAGATTGCTAACGATAACGCCAGCACCTGCTGCAAGCATTAAATACCCTAGAATAGGTTTCAATGTGCCCGTCATGATTTTATGAAACGGACGTTTCAAAGCTATTAAGCCTACACATGACATAATACCAATTAAAAGTGCTGGTTGTGACAGCACGTCACGTAAGAACTCTAATACCATTTCCATAACACTACCTCCTATATACAGTTGTTTTAATTATTGAGCAGCTTGTTTTAATGCTTCAAGAATATCTTCTGTGATTTTCTTTTTATTAATATAGCTGCGAACAATAGCAATATTTTTCCCTTCAAATTGTTCTGCTAATTCTTTTACAGTAACGATGAGGTCCGCCTTACGTCCTTGAGCCGCATTAAAATCAATAGATTCAACTTGTGCATCAATACCATTTTCAGCGCAAATCTCTTCAATTTTCATCTTTAGCATCAAGCTAGAACCAATACCATTACCGCATACAGTTAATACAGAAATCATACGTGCCTCCTTCTAAACGTATTATTGCTCGTCTAAATGCTCTGCCAAGAATGCTTGTACGTCGTCAATACTTTCAAAGTCAACGGCCGCATCTAAGAACTCTTCATCCTCAAATAAAGTAGCAATATCTGTCAACAATTGAATATGCTCATCTTTATTAGGAGCACATAAGAATAATGCTACCGATACAGGATCATTGTCAGGACTGCCAAAGTTCAGTGGTTTTTCCAATGTCACTAATGCTGTACCTACGCGCTTTGCTCCATGTTCTGGACGAGCATGTGGCATAGCAAGACCTGGAGCCAATACGATATATGGACCCATTTCACGAACTACCTCAACCATTGCCTCTGTATAAGATGGATCGGTAAAGCCAGCATCAACCATGAGTTGACCACCGTGACGAATTACATCTTCCCACGTTTCGGCGGGATAATGAAAGGATACATTATCCTCAGATAATAAATCTTGTAACAAACTAACACCTCCTAAGCTTACATCTGTACATATAATTCTATTATAGCTATTCTGATAAATTTTTCATATATCAAAATAACAATGACCTTATAAAAATGAATAAAACCAACATAAGATTTAACCATTAAAGTTTATAAAATACCCACTCCTATTATACCTATACAGGTATTAATATTGTATATATATTGAGAATTCTCTATACTTAGATGAGGTTTATATTACCTACATAAAAATAGAATAAGGAGATTTTATGCAGACTTCGGTAAAAGCATTTATATTATGTCTAATACTCTGTATTTCATTGGTAACAGCTTTACAGTTTGGAGCTAATTTTATTCCTTTAGATCAAATTATATCAGCTCTTATGTCTATAATTGATCCAAATGCTAAGGCTTCTATAACAGATACGATTATTACAGATATACGCTTACCACGACTTATCTACTCAGTTTTAACAGGTATCGGCCTATCACTTGTAGGTTTATTAATGCAGACGGTTACTCGTAATGCACTGGCAGATCCCTATGTATTAGGTGTTTCTTCTGGTGCAAGTACAGGCGCCGTTTTTGCTATTATCATGGGTGGACTTCCATTCTTAGGGCAATACAATACGCCTATTTTTGCGGCCCTAGGCGCAGCACTTTCAATTATATTAGTACTACTATGTGTTGGTAAAAGCAACAGTCCAGTAAAGCTTATCCTCATAGGTATGGGCATGACCGGTGTATTCTCAGCCTTAACTATGATGATTATTTATGGTGCTAAGCATGAGGCTCAAGTTCGTAGTGCCATGTTCTGGTTACTTGGTAGTTTTGCAGGTATTCAATGGGGTGATCTTCCGTTAACGGCAATCATTGTGACATTGTTTCTACTGTATATTTACATGTTCAATCAAGACCTTGATGTATTGCTACTCGGTAATCATGAAGCAGCACAAATG
>NZ_CALLVP010000058.1 GCF_938010505.1 uncultured Veillonella sp.
GGACATCCTGGTCCACTAACAAGTTCTATGCCACTTGGCAATAATTGACGAAGACCTTCTCGGAAAATAGATACTGTATGCGTACCGCAGACCTCCATGAGTCGCACAGTTTCCCCATGCTCATAAAGAGTATTGATGCGCTTTAACAAGGCATCAGCTGTGTTCTGCTTTTCCTGCAAAGTAAGCTTCTTCAAGTTCTTCTAACTCCCTAAAGGCCTCTAATGTTTTTTGAGCCTCTTCTTCATCAACAATTTGTACGGCAAAACCCGCATGGACTAACAACCAATCCCCGACTTTTGCTTCTGGCACAAGGAGTAAGCTACAATCACGAGTAGCCCCCGTCAATTCAACAGTACCAATAGCTTCATTTATAGCAATCAACTGTGCCGGTACAGCTAAGCACATAATATCTCCTTATCTATATCATTTTTTAACAAATTTTATATACAGATGCTTTTGTAAAAGCATCTCTAAAATATATAAATTAAATTAATATTATTGTACCACAATTACAATCATTATTTAGTGATAGTAGCCACAAGTAACTATTTCTGACTACCGAGCCACAATTGTCCCAAAGCAAGGCCCCCATCATTAGAAGGAACGGTTTCATTCATATACAAATTTCCTACATGCCAGGCTCGATAAATCAGTTCTACTAATTTGCGGTTTTGAAATACACCACCTGATATAGCAGCATCATTAATATTATATCGCTCCATTAAATCTGCTGCAGTTTCACAGACTGCAATAGCAATCGTTTTATGGAAGGATGCGGCTAGATGAGCACGAGACTCTCCTTGTACAACACCATCCATGATGGCTTGTACTGTAGGCGTAAAGTCAAGAATACGACCATCATAATTATAATCAAGTAGTGAGCCTTTTTCATCACCGCATAAAGCCTCTAGGGCAATGGCAATTTGTGCATCATAACTATGGACCATACCGAGACCTAACAGAGAGCCTACTGAATCAAATAGCCGACCACAACTTGTAGCTTGAATCATAGGCATAGAAGACTGTAATGCTTTATCTAACATTTCCCATCCCTTTGGAAGTTCTTTCATCCACGCTTGATACACAGAAGGAATATGATTATCATAGCAATTGCGAATATACCACAAGGCTTGACGCCACGGCTCTCTAACAGCCTTTTCCCCACCTGGCAATGGAGCCGCATGGATATGGGCTAATCTCTGGTATTGATTTCCTTTACAAAGGAGAAATTCACCACCCCATATAGTACCATCTGGTCCATATCCAGTACCATCCATAGCAATACCTAATACAGTCCCGCTTAAATTGTGTTCAGCCATAACAGATGCTATATGAGCATGATGATGTTGAATAGGTACAACAGAAAGATGAGCGTTGTCACCAATGCTTTTACCTAACCGAGACGAAAAAAACTGAGGATGACTATCTATAATAATCTTTTCTGGTTGTATAGAAAATAAATTCTTATATCGCTCAATGGTCCATTCTAGGGTTTTATGAGTAGATGCATTCTCTAAATCTCCAATATGGGGCCCTACGAGAACTTCACTACCTTTATTTAAAGCGAAAGCATTCTTTAAATCACTGCCCATAGCTAATATCGAAGTTTGTTCTAAACCGTCACAATGAATTGGCTCTGGTACATAGCCACGACTACGACGAATAAATCGAGGCTTATTATTGATGACCATCACAACTGAATCATCAAGAGGAGCATAGATTTCACGATTATGAACAAGGAAATAGTCTGCTACCTCACCTAGTTCATTAAACGCTTGATCGTCATTATATAATACGGAATCACCACTTCTGTTACCACTTGTCATAACCCAGGCTGCATCAGAGGGCAATAAAACCTCATGCATCGGTGTATAGGGCAACATCACTCCTAACATATGATTGTCTGGTGCTACGTGAGAACTTAAACGGACAGAGCTATTATGATTTCTTTCTAATAGCACAATAGGCCGTTCCATCCCCGTCAATACATCTAGTTCTACATCACTAATTTGAACTAACTCTATGGCTGTATCTAATGAACCAACCATAATAGCTAATGGCTTATGAGGTCTGTTCTTTCGCTTACGCAAACGTTGTACAACCGCATCATTTCGTGCATCACATACAAGATGATAGCCACCTACCCCTTTTATGGCAATAATACTACCTTCATTGATCAATTCACGCGTAGTATTCCATACATTTACCGTATCTACAGCCGTGCGATTTGGCTTATATAAGGTATAACGAGGCCCACAATAAGAGCATGCATTTGGTTCAGCTCTATACCGACGCCCCTCTATATCTTCATACTCAGCTAGACAAGCTTCACACATTGGAAACTCGTTCATCGTCGTTCGTTCACGATCATACGGCAAAGATTTGATTATCGTATATCGTGGGCCACAATTTGTACAATTGATAAAAGGATATTCACGTCTGCGTTTATCCTGCTGTAGTTCTTTAATGCAGTCATCACAAGGCGCCGTATCGGCGCTAATAAACGTACTCACCGCTTCACCTAATGGAGATGGCGCTACTATAAAATCGGTTTCATCACCTTTTACAGTAAGATGTTGTACAGTTTGACTTGTAATGCGACATAAACGAGGTTGCTCCGCTTGAACAGCATCTAAAAATAGTTGCAATGCTCCTAGAGGACCTTGTATTTCAACATATACACCACGGCTATCATTATATACAAAACCAGTTAAACCTAGAGAATGGGCACACATAGAAACAAGGGGCCGGAATCCGACCCCTTGAACTATACCGGTATAGCGAATTCCCCAGCGTTCTATAGTTTGATTACTATTTTGTTTCATATGAACTCCTACTATACTCGGAGAATACTCAATAATTAACCTAATGCAACAGGAATACTACCATCGATGCCCGCTTGCTCCAACTCAGCTTGAATCATGATGGCACATTCAATACGTTTCTTTTGTAGGCGGCAACCGAATTCATAAGGTGTTTCTAAATCACCACCTAATGTAATATTGTTAGCATGGCAACCACCAGAACAGAAGAACTTAGCCCAACATTCAGCGCAGGTTGGTTTAGAGAATACATGTGTATTTCGAAAATCTTTAGGGATTTTTGTATTTTGTAAGCCGTCATACACATTGCCAATTATGAAACCATCTTTACCAACAAATTGGTGACATGGGTAGATATCGCCATTTGGTACAATCGCCATGTATTCATGACCTGCTCCACAACCTCGAAGGCGTTTCGCCATACATGGTCCACGATATAAATCCATACGGAAGTGGAAGAAGTTAAACTTCTCGCCCCAGCCTTCTAACTGGCGTTGTAAATAAATATCTGCTAATTTTTCATATTCTTTCTCTAGAGCTGGCCAATCTTCTTCACGAAGCACATAGTCCCCTTCTTCACCGACAACAGGCTCCATGGACAAATGCTCAAAGCCAAGATCAGACATTGCCATAACGTCTTTAGTAAAGTCTAAGTTTTTATGAGTATATGTACCACGTACATAATATTCAAGACCGTGACGTTGTTTTACTGCGTTGATAAGGTTTTTAGCAATATATTTATAAGACTCTGCACCACTACCGGCTACTGGACGCATTGCATTATGTACTGATTCACGACCATCCAAAGACAATACTAAACTCATCTTGTGTTTGTTTACATAGTCGATTTTATCTTGTGTTAAAAGCATACCATTCGTAGTCAATGTTAACTTAAATATCTTATTGTGCTTTTCTTGAATGGATTCAATGTATTCAACCGTTTGCTTAACAACATCCCAGTTCAACAATGGCTCACCGCCGAAAAAGTCAATTTCGCAATGTTGGCGAGGTCCACTCATTTTAATAAGAAAGTCCACAGCTCGTTTTGCTACATCAAAGCTCATCAATTCTCGTTTTACA
This sequence comes from uncultured Veillonella sp., assembly GCF_938010505.1. Classification (GTDB taxonomy): domain Bacteria; phylum Bacillota; class Negativicutes; order Veillonellales; family Veillonellaceae; genus Veillonella. The sequence goes on from NZ_CALLVP010000058.1 coordinate 3,903, forward strand.
CCGCCGTAATCACCTTGGCTAGCAAAGCAGTATTTACATGCTAAGTTACAATCATGAGCAATATTTAAGCATAATGCCTTAACAATAGGTTTCTCACCTACTACAAGTTTAAACTCTTTGCTCATCGGTGCAAACAATTGCTCCGCTTTGATGAGCTCATCTAACTCGTCCATAATCTCATCTAGTTCTACTGCATCTTCTTTAGCATCTAATTCAGCATGTACAGCATCGCGATTAGTGCCATCATATATGTCAAGAACTCTATCGATGAGTTCGTCGATAACATGGATAATACCGCTATTTACGTCTAAGCAGTAATAATTATCCTTCATCCGAAACTTATGGATCATTGGTTTTAATTCTAACATGGTACCTCCAATTGATATATATGGTAAAAGCTCTAGTATATAGAACTTTCTAAATAATTGTACCACATTTCAACTCCAAACGTTATGAAAAGAGTCATAAAGATATGCCATACAATGTATGTCTTTAAAACATAAATAAAAAAGGCCCGCTAAGCGAGCCTCTTCATTATTTTTGTTTGCAAACTTGGTTACCAACTGTGCAGCTTGTTTTGCAAGCAGATTGGCAAGATGTTTGACATTCCCCACAACCGCCAGTTTTAGCAGTTTTTTGCAAGGATTCAGTGTTGATAGTACGAATACGTTTAGCCATGGTTATCCTCCTCAATACTTATCGAATGATATTTATTTTATCATATTTATAAAAAGCCTGTAAAATACTATTT
>NZ_CALLVP010000059.1 GCF_938010505.1 uncultured Veillonella sp.
GCTACGGAACGGAAGTGATTCCATGTTTGAATCACATTATCTGAAACCTTTTATTGTGTCTTTAGGCATTACAATTATGCTTATCTCTGGCATGGGGCTTTCCTTACGTGGTATCGTTGGAACAGGTGTGGCTTATGATGCAGCAGAGGTTAGCTTTCATCTGCCTGATGATGGTGAAAGCGATGCAGGGACAAAAGTTACTGAGACTGTGCCTAAGCCTGAGGAAAAGCTGCTAGTTGAAACTGTGACTCCTGAAGAGGCTGCAGCTAAGGCGACTCCTATAGTACCGGAACGTAAGCCTGATGAAAGTACTAACGACTCAAATACAAGCACTAAAGATTTAAATGCAAGTAATGCTGTGTCTAGTGCTCATCGGGAATGGGCTATTCCAAAAGCCATAGAATCGGAAGCGAGTAGCAATGAACAAGCTGTTGTTATGAATGGAAATGATTCTAAGGCTAGTAAGTCTGTTAAGGATAGCAAATTTCCTATAGGTAAGGATATAACAGCTGATCCCAATGCCGAGGGAAACGGCTTTGCCGAAACTAGTGATTTATCCTTTCTCTCTAATCTAGCTTGGAGTTTATTAAATCTGGGACAACAAGCGCTTTTACAAAAGCCAGATATCAACCCCCAAGAATATTTAAAAACTGTGCAAGAACAGGGCAAGAGATCTATCGTAACGGGTAAGGTTGTAGTGCGCGTTAACTTTGATGTTAATGGCCGTGTCATCGTCGGGGAGCATACGCCGCTCATCGTGGACGAGGTACCACAAGCTGTAAAAGAAGAAGCACTGCGCATTATTAAAAGTAGTGGCTCTATCATCAATCGAAGAGGGGAACCCGTATATCTAGCAGTTCCTGTCGTTTTAGGACAATAAAGAGGCATATCACATACCAGAGTATGTAAGATATGCCTCTTTTGTTATGTTTGTAATAAGCAATTGTATTAGTTGATGCTATGGACTGCCATGAAATGTTTGTTTTATGTGAGTTATGTTTCTAGAATTAATTATATGGATTGTATTAATTTTGATTTGTAAGCATCGTTTTTGTAGAGTTAAAGACAGCTAGGTATACAATGGCCCCACCGATAAACAAGGTCGCTTGCATAGGTGCGCTAAATTGATCGGCACGCCACAATGCAAAAGCGTAGAAGAACATAGTGATTAACATGATGAGGAATGCGATGATAACGCGTACGTTAGTATGTACCGCTAATGATGTAGTAATGCGGGATTTATTCATCATTACGTAAATTAAGGATACTATGATGTCTGCCGTAAAGATGGAGAAGATAAAGTTGTAATCAAACTCACCAAAGAGGACTATGGCCAAGCCGATAAAACTGAGCCCAAAGAATAAGCGTAAAATAGTGCCTGCTATATTAGATTCATTGCGCTGTACGCGGCGCTCTTTTCGATTTAAATTTGCCATGAAAGCCTCCCAGTAATGATATACAAGTCCATGTATATTTCAGATGATTCTAGTATATCATTTTATTCGGATAAATACATAGATACAGCATTAATATAACTGAATTCTGATAGTTACTGTATCTGTTATAAATAATTGATTTTAAACAAATACGAAATCACCAATAAACACGAACGATAAGCAAAATTAATATAATTATCATTCGGAAAATTTAGGCGCTTTCATTGAATGGAGCTTTCACATATGGTACAATAATTCTATAAATCTAGCTTTTATCATGCAAAGGAGATATCATGATACCACGTTATACACGAGAAGAAATGGGCCATATTTGGAGCGAACGCAACGAGTTCGACACAATGTTATTGGTGGAGACCCTCGCATCCGAGGCGCAAGCTGAATTGGGCATTATCCCTAAAGAAGCGGCAAAAACAATTCGTGAAAAGGGCAATTTCGACGTTGAGCGCATTCATGAAATCGAAAAGGAAACGAACCACGATATCATTTCCTTCGTAACAGCAGTGGGCGAATACGTAGGTCCTGAAGCGGCAAAATATATCCATCTTGGCCTTACCTCTACAGACGTGAAAGATACGGCGCTTGGTTACATGATGAAACAAGCATGCGATATCTTGATTGATGACTTGAAGCGTTTGCACGAAGTGTTGCGTCGTCGCGCAGCTGAGTTCAAATATACACCTATGATTGGTCGTACCCACGGCATCCACGGCGAACCTACTACATTTGGTTTAAAATTGGCGTTGTGGATGGCTGAAGTAGAACGCGATATTGAACGCATGGAACATGCTCGTAAAAGCGTAGCCGTTGGTAAATTGTCCGGTGCTGTTGGCACTTACTCCAACATCGATCCATTCGTAGAACAATATGTATGCGAGAAATTAGGTCTTGAACCTGTTAAAATTGCTACGCAAGTCGTACAGCGTGATCGTCATGCTGAATTATTGTCTACCATCGCTGTTGTAGGCGGCACATTGGATAAAATTGGCAAAGAAATTCGTCACTTGCAACGTACAGAAGTGCGCGAAGCGGAAGAATATTTCAGCCCTAAACAAAAGGGTTCCTCCGCGATGCCTCATAAACGCAATCCTATCACTTGTGAAAGAATCTGCGGCATGGCTCGCTTGCTTCGTGGCTATGCACAATCTGCTTTTGAAGATCAAGCTTTATGGCATGAACGCGATATTTCTCACAGCTCCGTAGAACGGGTAATTTTGCCAGATGCAACAATCGCGTTGAACTATATGCTTCACTTAACAATTCGTACCATCGACAAATTGTTGGTATATCCTGAAACAATGCTTAAAAACCTCAATCTGACTGGTGGCCTTGTATTCAGCCAAACAATTTTGACTCATCTTGTAGATAAAGGTGCAGTGCGCGATGAAGCATACCGTTGGGTTCAAAAATACGCTATGGAACGCTGGCTTGAAGGCAAAGATTTTGCGACAGGTCTTAAATCTGATGAAAACATCAAGAAGTACATGACTGCTGAAGAAATCGATGCATGCTTCGATCCACATAAATTGCTAAAACATGTTGATACAATCATGGCTCGCTTTGGCCTATAATTGTAGGGACTTCCCACATAACATATGAAAGATTAGGGTAGGTATATTCCAACAAGCCTAGGGCTCATGCATTAGGTGTTGGCTGTGCCTACCTGTTTTGTTTTAGGAGGTTATATGAAACGTATTATACGAAAGTACGGACCGCCTATTTTTCACTGCATTAATGACTTCGGTCAAGGTTCGCTGGCGGCACTCATACCGTTTTTTATCGCTAACTTTGGCCTTAATTACTATCAATCGGCTTCCATCATTTTCTGTAATACCGTGGTGGCTTCCGTGGCACAGCCCGTATTGGGCTATGTGGCGGATCGGTGGCGCGTGCCCTGGTTTATTCCCGTTGGGTTTACGGTGACTCTCGTGTCCATTAGCGCCATGGCAATGGCTACGAGTTATGAAATGATACTCGCCCTGTCGCTCTTGGCGGGGGTAGGGGCAGCGTTATTCCATCCTGAGGCGGCTCTCCTTGTGAATCATACGCAATCACATGAAATCGGTAATGCCATGGGACGCTTTGCGGTGGGCGGCAGTGCAGGCTTTGCTTTGGGGCCTCTCATCGCTGGTGGTGTTTACGTTTTCGGCGGACATTTCTTATGGGTGTTTACCGCTATTGCTTTGTTAGGCATATTGCTGTATATGTACGCCTTTACGGGTAAAACAGATACGATTCGTGCTAGTGAAAGTGAAAGCCTTGCTAAATCTGCTAACACGGGCACAAATGATTGGGTGAGCTTCGGCAAGCTGTTTTTTGTCATAGCTTCTCGATCAATTTTATTCTCCGTATTATCTATATTTATTCCTATTTTGTATATTACCGTTATTAACGGTGAAGCCAGTACATCGAGTTTGGCACTTACGCTGTACTTTGCTATGGGCGCTGTCCTTACCTATATGGGCGGGGCGCTATCTGATAAGCTCGGCTTCCTTAAAACAGTGCGCTTAGGGAATCTTATTTTCTTGCCTTCGATTTTAGTCTTTATCTTTGTGCCAAATGAATGGGGCTTCTTTGGTGCCATGATACCGATGGCCTTCGGTGTATTCTCACAATATGGTCCCATTACCGTTTTAGGGCAAAAATACCTTGGTAAAAATGCAGGCTTTGCGTCGGGAGTTACTTTGGGTTTAGGGATAACTCTTGGTGGCCTCGTAGCGCCTTATATTGGACACTTGGCAGATATCTATGACGTACAAACTGCATTGATGACGTTGATACCGGTAGGATTGATGGGGCTCTTAATGAGCTTCTGGTTAAAAGAACCAAAATAACATCGCTGCAATAAATCATATTAAAGATGTGATGGTAGGTAAGTAGCTGAATTGTATGAAAGAATTAAAATAGAATATTTTGACTAGTTAAAATGTCAATACATGGGAGGTGACTAATGGTCACCTCCTATTTGTTTACTTTAATGAACCAGTTATCTATATTGGATATAGTAAGACTTTAAATTTTTATATCTCTATATTTCGGTATCTTTACTGGATATATGTTTTAACATATAATTGAAGTAAAGATTTCTTCTAGTATTAGGAGGAATATGATGGATACGTTTTCTGTTGTTTTTTATGAAACTCTAAGTGGAGATAAACCAGCAAAAGTATTCTTAAATGAACTTTCAGATAAGTAGCAAGCTAAAACAATTCGAGATCTAAAGATACTCGAATTATATGGCAATCGTTTGAGAGAGCCTCAGTCTAAATATTTAGAAGAGGGCATTTATGAGTTGCGTACAAAACAAGGTTCAAATATTTTTAGGATATTATATTTCTTTTTTGTGGGAAAATGCATTGTTTTGACGAATGGTTTTGTTAAAAAATCTATGAAAACGCCTAAGGATGCAATTACATTGGCTGTTAAGTATAAAAATGACTATATTGAGAGGTATACATAATATGGAAACGTTAGATCAATATTTAGAGAAACAATTAAAAAATCCGAAGTTTAAAAAAGATTGGGATACGTTAGATGATGAGTATCAAATCATTCAGAATATAGTTGAGGCGCGATTAGCCGCTCATATGACTCAGATGCAATTATCTGAATTAACCGGTATTACACAATCCGATATTAGCAAGATTGAAAATGGAAATGGAAATCCATCTTTGAAAACATTGCAAAAAATAGCCCGTGCTTTTGGGAAGAAACTAAAGATTGAATTTGTATAAATACTTTCACAGAGTCCGAACATTGTTGTATAATAAAAATGAATTGTTTCGATTGTTACATGGAGGATATAGATATGGCAACAAGTATGGTTATCGGCACTCAATGGGGTGACGAGGGTAAAGGTAAAATCGTTGACTGGATCGCAGAACGTGCGGATGTTGTAGTGCGCAGTCAAGGTGGTAATAATGCAGGTCATACTGTTGTAGTAGATGACAAAGCGTTTGCGCTTCGCCTTTTACCAAGCGGTATCTTATATGATAATAAACAAAATATCGTGGGTACTGGTGTTGTTATCGACCCTAAAGTTTTATTACAAGAGATTGAAGGCCTTGAAAAGCAAGGTAGATCAGCTAAATCCCTTCAAATTTCCGACCGTGCACATGTAATTATGCCATACCATATCGCTCTAGATAATGCTGAGGAAGCATCTAAAGGTGATGCTAAAATCGGTACTACTAAAAACGGCATCGGCCCTTGCTATGCTGATAAAATCAATCGTATCGGTATCCGTATTTGCGATTTGTATGATATGGAAACATTCAAACAAAAATTAGCGTACAATGTAGAATTTAAAAATAAAATGCTTACTAAGGTATATGATGCTGAACCGGTTAACTACGATGAAATCTTAGCGGATTACACCAAATACGCAGAAGCCTTGAAGCCTTATGTAAGAGATACTAATGCGGCTGTTCTTAAAGCCGTTCAAGAGGATAAAAAGGTATTGTTCGAAGGTGCTCAAGCTACTATGCTCGACCTTGATCATGGTACCTATCCATTCGTAACATCTTCTCATCCAATCGCAGGCGGTGCTTCCACAGGCGCTGGTGTGGGTCCTAACTACTTGAAAAATATCTTCGGTGTAGTAAAAGCTTACGCTACACGCGTTGGTGCGGGTCCGTTCCCTACAGAACTTCTTAACGAAATTGGCGATAACCTTCGTGAGCTTGGTCATGAGTTCGGTACTGTAACTGGTCGTCCTCGTCGTTGCGGTTGGTTAGACCTCATGGTTGTAAAATACGCAGCAGGTCTTAACAGCCTTGATTATTTGGCTATTACTCGCTTGGATATTCTTGATACTTTCAAAGAATTGAAAATCTGCGTAGGTTACAAATTAAATGGTAAAGACGTAGAAGGCTTCCCAGCTAACTTGAAAGATCTTGAAGCATGCGAGGCAGTTTACGAAACATTGCCAGGTTGGGAAACAGATATCTCTGGTATTCGTGAATATGATAAATTGCCTGAAAATGCTCGCAAGTATGTAGAACGAATTGCTGAAGTAACAGGTGTACCTTTGGGTATCGTATCCGTTGGCCCTAACCGTAGCCAAACTATCGATCTAGTAAACGTATTCTAAGCTATACTAATTTGATATAATAGAAAAACTACATTTTATAGTACTGGTATAGTGTTATACATTTTAAAAATTTTCGCTATGCAATCGATTTATAGAATTATGCAGATTAGACCCCTCGTAGAGGGGTCTTTTGTATTGAAAGTATTTAGAATATAAAATAATATACTCTATATCTAATCCTTTAGATTACTACTGTAGTACGGTATATCGAAATATGCTATATAGTTATCAAAAAATTAGTAAATCGAAAAATCTATAGCAAATAATTGGGTACAACTGTTATATATACGAAATAATGTATAACTAAATTAATCTATATGATAAAAATTTGTTTAAAATATTCATATTATACAGATTGCTGTGGGCTTAAATGAGTTTATAATAAGCTAAAATTTACTCATCTATAATTTTTTTGTATTCATAATAAATTATTAAGATACAAATATAAAGAAAAAAATAGATTTACATTAAGAAATAGTATATAATAGTATCAAGAAGTAGATTGATAATTTTTGATACGGATCTGAGGAGTTAAAGATATGGTTGAAGTTTCTTACGAACGTTTAGCGACGATTTTTAAGGCATTAAGCGATGAAACAAGATTACACATCATCGATATGTTGTCTTGCAATGAATTATGTGCAGCTGATATTTTAGCGAGCTTCAATTTGTCTCAATCTACGTTGAGCTACCACATGAAAATCTTAATTGATGCAGGTGTAGTTAACTCTCAACGTAATGGCTTATGGACTCGTTACTCCATTAACGAAGCTACATTTGGCGACATTTTAGACATTCTTCCTCAATTATATAAAACTAAGGATGAGTGCATTTGCGCGCAAATTAAATACTGCCGTATTTCTGAGCACGAAAAAGAAGTGTAACAATGAGACGTTGGATTATGCATGTTGATATGGATGCATTCTTCGCGTCCATAGAACAACTGGATCATCCAGATTATAAAGGCCACCCCGTTATCGTGGGTGGTCTTTCTTCACGTGGTGTGGTAGCTACTTGTTCCTATGAGGCTCGTAAATTCGGCGTTCATTCTGCGATGCCAATTTCCAGGGCCAAGAAGCTCTGTCTTGATGGCATTTATGTATACCCACGGATGAATCGGTATAAAGAGGTGTCGAACCAAATTTTTTCCATTATGAAAGAATTTACCCCTTATATTGAGCCTCTATCTGTAGACGAGGCCTTTCTTGAAGTAAGTGGCATGGCCTCCATGTATAGTGGTCCTAAAGCGCTAGGGCGAGCCATTAAAGATCGTGTATTCGAGGAAACCGGGCTTATTATCTCTGCAGGTTTAGCTCCTAATAAATTCCTTGCTAAATTGGCTTCTGATTTAGATAAACCAGATGGTCTTGTGGTCATCCCATATGGTCGTGAAAAAGAGGTGCTAGCTCCTTTGCCTATTAAACGTATTTGGGGCGTCGGCCCTCGTACAGAGAAGATTTTGAGAAATGGAGGCTTTCATTTGATGCGCCATATTCAAGCTTTGCCTGATGAAAGTAGTTTAATTCCCCTCGTTGGAAACCAGGCGAAGCGCATATGGGAATTCGCGAATGGTATCGATGATAGACCTGTTGAAACAGCGCGAAAGATACAATCTATTGGAGCCGAGGAAACCTACGAAGAAGACCTCACAGAGGGCAGTGCTATTGAGCTAGAGTTTAGATACTTTGCAAACCGCTTGTCTAAACGTCTACGTAAGCGCAATCTCTATGGTCATACTGTATCTATTAAGGTGCGCTACGATGATTTCACTACCGTATCAAGACAAAAACGATTAGATACACCATCAGACCATGAGCATGTATTTTTCGAAACTGCACTGATCCTGTGGAATAAACTGATGCAAGATAAGACAAGTAAGCAGCCTAAAGGTACGAAGAAAGATGTGGAAACGTTAGGGGCAACTACAAAGGTAAAGTCTAGGAATTCTAAATATAGTAGTTCTAAAGGAACTACCTTTATGGAGCCGCCTGGTCCTATACGTTTGTTAGGCCTTACTGTTAGCGGACTCGATGAGGAGGTTCCTATGCAGGATAGCCTCTTTGAATCACCACAGGATGAAACGGAAGATAAGTTAGCTAGTGTATTAGATTCCTTAGAGTCTAAATTCGGGGAGACCGCTGTCATGAGCGGGGCACTATGGCAACGCTTTCACGGAGACAATGGGATACGTAGAAAACGGTCAGAGTTGAAAGCTGCAGTGGATACAGAGTCTGATAAAAAGGACTCATAAAGTTTATATTGAATACTTTCGCTAATGTAATTATTCGTGTTACAATATGAATATAGTGTTAATAAATTACCGCAAGAGAGGTATAGATATGAGTTTATTTCGTGTGGCCATCCATTATGGCATAAACAGCAATGGCTTCTTGTCCTATGACACAGAAGCAAAAACAGTGTCCGTAGATTTACCTGAACAAGAGTGGGTTGATAAGGTAATCGCGTACTTGAATAACGAACATGCTATCGAGCATGCTACAGGTCTTGATACGTATGAACGGTTGAACGTAAAACCATTAGAATCTTTGGATAACTTTAAATTAGCTTTGACACGTATGTGGGAAGCAATCGACGTACAAGTCGACTGGAGTCGTCCAGCGTAAACAAAACGGCGTAAACCAAATACACCTTGTATCCTATTATCGTAGGAACAAGGTGTTTTTTATTTTGCTTATTTTGATAGAGAGATTTAGTTCGCATTTAAATATATATAATGCCACAATTCTCATTTAATTTTTGTAAATGATATCGTGTATACAAGATTTATAAAGGTTTAGGGTTGTTCTGTTAAAAAAATTGTGATATTCTAATTACAGATTAATAGATAATAATTATCCGTTAATAATATTTATCTTAATTGAGATGTATAATCTAAAAAATTATGTAAAGTAAATTACTTTCATTCTGATCTCTAAGTAGGAGTTTGTAACATGAATAATGAAAAGAAACTAACAACCGCCTTTGGCGCTCCCGTACCAGATAATCGCAACTCTGCTACAGCAGGTAAACGTGGTCCTGTACTGATGCAAGATGTTTGGCTCATGGAGAAATTAGCTCATTTTGAGCGCGAAGTGATTCCTGAACGCCGCATGCATGCTAAAGGATCCGGTGCATTTGGTACTTTCACAGTAACTAACGATATTACAAAATATACGAAAGCAAAAATTTTCTCTGAAGTAGGCAAGCAAACGCCGTTATTCGTGCGTTTCTCCACCGTTGCCGGTGAGCGTGGTGCGGCCGATGCAGAACGCGACATTCGTGGCTTTGCCGTAAAATTTTATACGGAAGAAGGAAACTGGGACCTCGTAGGTAACAATACACCTGTATTCTTTATCCGCGATCCATTGCAATTCCCTGATTTGAACCGCGCTGTAAAACGGAATCCGAAAACAAATCTTCGCGATGCGACAGCAAACTGGGACTTCTGGACTAGCTTGCCAGAGGCGATCCACCAAGTAACAATCGTCATGAGTGACCGTGGTATTCCTAAATCCTACCGCACAATGCATGGTTTCGGCAGTCATACATACAGTCTTATCAACAAAAACGATGAGCGCGTATGGGTTAAATTCCATTGGGTTTGCCAACAGCCGATTGAAAATCTTTCCGATGCTGAGGCTGCTAATGTGGTAGCTAGTGACCGTGAAAGTCACCAACGTGATCTCTTTGAGGCTATTGAAAAAGGCGATTTCCCTAAATGGAAATTATGCATTCAAGTGATGACAGAAGAACAAGCTAACAATATGCCATACAATCCATTCGATTTAACAAAAGTATGGTATCATGACGAATTCCCATTGATTGAAGTTGGTGTGATGGAACTTAATCGCAACCCAGAAAATTATTTCCAAGATGTAGAACAAGCTGCATTTGCACCAACAACCATCGTTCCTGGTATCTCTTTTTCTCCTGATAGAATGCTTCAAGGTCGTTTGTTCTCTTATGCCGATGCGCAACGCTATCGTCTAGGGGCAAATTATTATCAAATCCCTGTGAATGCCGCTAAATGCCCTGTAAATATCTATCATCGTGATGGTCAAGGTCGTATAGATGGCAATCATGGTTCTACAATTGGCTATGCTCCTAATAGCTTCGGAGAATGGGCTGAACAACCAGAATTTAAAAATCCTCCTCTCGACGTATCTGGCCCAGCCTACCAATATGACTTCTATGAAGACGACTCTGACTTCTTTACACAACCAGGTAAATTGTTCCGCCTCATGAGCCCTGAACAACAACAAGCTTTATTTGATAACACCGCAGCGGCTATGAATGGCGTACCTGATTTTATCAAAGAACGTCATGCAAAACATTGCTACCAATGTGATCCAGCTTATGGTGAAGGCGTTGCCAAAGCATTGGGCATGGACATTGACTTTAGTGATGTGAAATAAGACTAAAGATATTATTTAAGCAACATTAAAATAGTTTATCTAAATAATACTAACGATTGAAAAGAACTTTCTTAACTAATAACTCTCTTACACTTATATAAAAACAAATCTATAAAAAATCTAAATTCACACAAAATTTTTATACACTGACACCAATTATCTTATAAAAACCAATAAATAAACCTCTTAAAAGGGCCTTTGTTAATCATATCCAAACTAAATGTTATTAAAGATATGTACCAAGGGCCCTTTTGTTGTGTTAAAAATATACAAATTTTAAAAGGATTTTAGTATAACTATGTAGAATTATATGATGTGTTGAATTTACACGAAATGTTACATGTGAATAGGAGGCAGTTATGAAATCTAGTAGTTTGGCATGGTATGTGGCGGTGGCTTGTATTGGAGGAAGCCTTTGTATGGGGCCTGTGGTACAAGCGGATTCTCCGACTAAGGTAAAAACAAATAGCCCTGTTTCTGCTGCTGTTGTAACGCAGGCTCAACCAGTTCAGCCTGTTACTGTTACAGCAGTTAAGAATGATGGAGTTAGTGCTACAACAAATAATATAGTAACTAATAATGTAGTAGCTAATGATGTAGCGGCACAGGAAGCCCTCAAACAAAAGCAACAGTACCAAGCCGAAACTGAAACGATGGGCTTGCTATGGATGCGTACCTCTGCAGAGTACAGAGCGTTGGCGTATCAAGGGTATAATGTGGCAATGAATGTCGTTAAGATGGCCGTTACTGATCCATCTCATCAAAGAAAACCTTTAGCTATCGTTCTTGATGCGGACGAAACCGTAGTGGATAATACTAAGTTGATGGGTAAAAGCATTGTAAATGGTAATGGCCGTTTTGATGCTCCTTGGTGGCGTCAAGCCGTGCATCAAGGCAAATCGCAAGCCATGCCTGGCGCTGTTGAATTTCTAAATGAAGTACATAAACAAGGGGTAGAAATCTTCTATGTTTCAAACCGCTACGCACCTGTAAACCTTGATGTAACGATACAGAATTTTAAAGAACTAGGATTCCCATCCGTTGATAAAGACCATGTGCTACTATTCGAAAAAGACTCTGACAAACAACCTCGTTTTGATGCGATTACTAAAAAATATAACGTTGTGGTATACATGGGCGATAACGCCGGTGATTTCCCAATCGGCACAAAAGGTAAGACACTAGCTGAAAGAAATAGCATCATCGATGCTCATAAAGAAGACTTTGGTACTACCTTTGTGGTATTCCCAAACCCTGCCTATGGATCTTGGGTGAGTGCATTGGCAAAAGGCTACCAAAACCTTAGCCCAGAAGAACAAAAACAAGTGAATAACCAATACCTACAACAATAAGGACGCCTTGCGTATACTTTATTAAAAACGATATAATAAAGTGTACATGCGTCTATAGCTCAGTTGGATAGAGCGGCAGTTTCCTAAACTGCGTGTCACTGGTTCGATTCCGGTTAGGCGCACCAGTATAAATATAGTAGGCATAAGGCTTTTGAGGGCCTTATGCCTTTTGCTATATTTACTAAACTAGCTGAATTATGCTAGCAAATGGGCTTGCTAGCATAAATTTTTTTGCAAGCAAAATGCTAGCATATAAGAGTAATACGAATGGAATTATGTAAATAATTCTTTTGCTAAATCTAATTCTTCCTTTTTGCTTGTGACAGAATGAGTATATACATTTACAATCATATCGATTGTGGTATGACCAGTCCATTGTGCTATTGTAGCCAGAGGAACTCCTTTAGCCACTAAATGCGAGATATAGGTATGTCGAGCGACGTGAGATGTTAAGGGGGTTGCAAAACCGAGCTTTTTACCTACATCTCGAAAGTACCTATTACGGAAGTTATCAGGATACATTCGGTTGGTCTTGCTTTTATTTTCTACTACCCAACCCGTTTTATTCGACCTCTTTGCTGACTTTAATAATTCAACAAGGGTTTTACTATTAAAAGGCACTTTGCGTACGCTAGAAGGCGTTTTAGTAGCTTTTACACCATATCCTGATTCAGTACGACCAATTGCCCGTCTAACGTGTACATATCCTCTCGCATCATCAAGAAATTCAACATCTTCCCAAGTCAATGCCAATAATTCTTGTGATCGTAGACCTGTATTGAAAATTAGATGCATAGCGTGTTCGAGCCAATGCCCTTTGTAGTAGTGAAGAAAACGTGATACCTCATCTGCTGTTAAAGGGACCTTCGAGTGTTTTACCGTCTTCACATCAGGTTTTATTAGCCGTTTGCTAAAATCTTCAGGGATAAGGTCTAAGCTGTAAAGCTTGCTTAATGTAGCATTCAATACGGTGAACATCTTTTTTATATTAGTACTGTATTTATCTACGAATGCTTGTAAGGTACCCTTTGTTAGCTCACTAACGGTCATGTTACCGAAATAAGGCTTTATACGGTCTTCTATGATTGTTACATACAATTGTTTAGTACCTACTTCAAGGCACCTTTGATTGTAATAATTGACACAAAAGTCGTAGTAGGTTTGTTGTAAGGCTTTACTTTGCTTAGTGTTAATCTTATTGCTGGTGTACTGTGTATGATATTGAAGATAATCAAGTTGATGTTTGCCAGCATCGCGCTCATTGATAATCAGTAAACGTTGGGCTTCGGCAAGCTCTTTTGATTCGAACCCTTTGGAATTATAGGGGACAAGTGTACCATTTTTACAATAATACAATGGTAAATCTCTTATGTAGAAATACGTTTTTCCACTGCGTTGAGTAATTTTAGATATTCGGCCTTTACCAGTAGGTATTGGAAACATAGATGATATCTCCTATTCTGATGCTAATATAGCCGAATGACACTTTGCAGATTTAGTGTACAGGTATATGGAATAGATGACAAGAGATTTTATAACTCATATAGCGGTAAGAACATAAATTATTTAATAGAAAATGGCAAAAAGCCTCTCTACGTATGATCTGCACTCATTTTCTTGGACAGATATAATTGGGCTAATTTTTGAGAATGAGTTCGGTATTCTACCAGACTCATTCATTTTAATTTGAGCTTAATGCGTTTTGTATTGTAATAAATAATATAATCCTTTAATTTGTTGATAAAATCTTCATAGGAAGTAAACTCTTCAAATATAACAACTCAGACTTCAACAAGCCAAAGAAGTTTTGATCACGCTATTATCCAAATAATTTCCTTTACAGGCTATGCTTTGGAATGCATATCCAGATTTCGTCTGTGCTGTATCGGAGATAACAGATTCTATTGATATACAAAATACCGTCTATGAGTTTATGACTGGGTATATTAAAGTTAGGTAACTAATAAAAAATGAAGTGGGCCCTTTGTTGGGGTCCACTTCATTTTCTTTTAGTTGACTAGTATAGAGTGTCATATAACCAATAGTGATTATTAATATAAGCTTTCTGCAAGTTTCAGCTCGAACTCTGTATTTGTTATAGCGTGGGTATATACATTTACAATCATATTAATTGTACTATGTCCAGTCCACTTAGCAATCGTAGCTAAAGGTACACCTTTGGCTACTAAATGCGAGATGTAGGTATGTCGTGCTACATGAGAGGTTAGGGGATGTGGGAAGTTTAGTTTTTCACCTACTGATTTAAAGTAACGGCTTCGGAAATTATCCGGATAGATGCGTCCGGTTCTAGATTTGTTTTCAACGACCCAACCCGTTTTATTTTTGCTCTGTGCCGCTCTTAATAGGTTCACTAGTGTCTTACTATTAAAAGGCACTTTGCGTATGCTAGAGCTTGTTTTAGTGGATTTTAGACCATATCCAAATTCAGTTAGACCAATAGCTTGTCGAATGTGAACATAGCCTTTGGCATCGTCCAGTATTTCGATATCATCCCAGGTTAGAGCCAGTAATTCTCCAACCCGTAAACCTGTATTGAAAATTAGATGCATAGCATGTTCGAGCCAATGCCCTTTGTAGTAGTGAAGAAAACGTGATACTTCATCTGCGGTTAAAGGGAACTTCGGGTGTTTTACCGTCTTCACATCAGGTTTTATTAGCCGTTTGCTAAAATCTTCAGGGATAAGGTCTAAGCTGTAAAGCTTGCTTAATGTAGCATTCAATACAGTAAACATTTTGGGAATATTGGTTGAGTAGTTATCAACAAATGCTTGTAAATGACCTTTTGTGAGTTCACTGATAGTCATATTACCAAAGAAGACCTTTATACGACGTTCGATGATTGTCAAATATAATCGTTTAGTTCCTTCTTCAAGGCACCTTTGATTGTAAAAGTTCACACAGAAGTCGTAGTAGCTTTGTTGTAGCTTCTTGTTCTTTTTATCGTCAGCCTTACTAGTGGAGCGTTGTAAATATTCTTGAAGGTAATCAAATTTATACTTACCGGCATCACGCTCACTAATGATGAATAAGCGTTTGGCTTCGGCAAGTTTTTTAGATGTGAAACTTTCTGATTTATACATAAATACTTCGCCATCCTCTTTATAGAATAATGGCAGATCTCGTATATAAAAGTAGGCATTACCGCTTCGTTGCTTTATGCGAGTGATTCGACCTTTACCCTTAGGTATAGGATACATTGTAAGTGCTTCGGTATCCATTGTTTGTATAGGCTGGCAATTGACAAACCGATTATACAAACATGGATAAGAAGAGGCAATAAATTTTTTACAATCATCGAATGTAAGAACAATTTTATTGCCTATATGGTTAGCTGTAAGAAGTAAGCCTTGATGTTTTAGCTTGTTACGTACGGTTTGAGTTGTAACTCCTATAAATTTGGCCAGTTCTTTTAGAGTGAGGCCATTTTGATGTTGCTGCATGATCTAATGGCCTCCTTTCTATATATAAAATGACCATTTTAGAGGTTAACAATAACAAAGCAATATGTTTAGCTATCGGTGTTTCCAGAATCAGTTGATTCGAACATACTTTCAGCGGTCTGCTCGGTGATATCAATAGTTATCATATCTGGGATACCTTTAGTCCAATCTGGAGTTGTAGGAGGCATGAGCGTCATTACCTTTACTAGTTTATTTTGTGCAGGTAACTCATCATATATCTCTTGAGAGCTCAATGTACGAATAGAATTGATCATATCGTAACGAGCCATTTCGGCATGTAATGTACCTAGTGATCCTTTCGTGAGCATTATAGGCTCATAATCAGATAATTCTTGTAAGGCTATTGCCAATTCCATTGGCGTTTCGCATATTTGAAGTTTGTTACGAGAAATAATAAAGAATCCCATACCTTCTTCAATTGCAGGCGTTAAATTTTTTTCTGTTGCTTTGATAACTACGTCTTTCATGATTAGTTATGTCCTTTCATTACAAATAATGCATTATCGATTGTTAATTGAATTGGATTGCGGTATTCTACGTTTTCCATGATTGCAGGAGCAAAACGAAAGTAGTAGGGGCGTTGATTACCGCATGACATTCTATGACTTGTGCGACTAGTAGAATCTAATAAACCCTGGTTGAAGAGTTTTTCATACATAGCTACACAATCATTTTTTGTGTATCCATTCTGTCTTAGAATCTCCTCTAAACGAGCGATAATAATACAATAATGACCTTCATTATCGATATAACCAGCCATATTTCTACTATAGCTTTCTTTATTATCCGCAATAGGAAGATGACCACAGTTGATAGCATCCGCAATAAGTTCACGAAGAGCATCTGCATCAGAGTGCCTACGATATTCCAGATGTTGTGCCTGAAGAATATTCAAGATATGCTGCTTGGCGCTTGTGAAATCAATTGAAATTCCAAGTGCTTCACAAAACTGTACAAAAAAGTACAAGGTATTGAGCGCCATTGATCCATAGGCACATAATCGTGTATGGAGCTTTTGTTTTTGCAATGCTTGATACAGTATATGATGACGGTCTTTCAAGTCCATATGGGCTTGTTTGAATTGGACTTCCATAAATGAAATCCAACTCGATAAGAATGCGTCAAATAACTCTGGGGATGTTTGAAGAAGCGTTAAATCTTGATTGTTATCAAAGTCAATATGGGCGACTCTATCAAATTTATTGATAATAAGACGACCTTGGGTAGATTCATTTTCTACAGGTGATAATTCTGCAGTGATGATGACACCGCCATCAAAAGGTTTTGCATCTTCAAGCCCATTACCAAAGCGTTTCATTTTGCTTGCTATAATGCCATCCCCGAGGATACGCGCAATTGTATTGAGCTTTTCTACATCAGATTTGCTTTCATCAGTCAGGGCTTTTCTATAAATATCATCAAATACATAGAGCCCCTGACCATGTTTTCCCAGAATATGGCTAATGGAAGCATTAGTACCATCAAACTTATAGAAGTAATCATTGTGGCATTTATTTTGGAGCCCACGACTAAGTAAATGCGCTAATACGCTCTTCCCATGCTGTGTTTCCCCTTGAAAAACCATGGCACTTTGTAATCTTTGCCCCGTGATTTCTTTGTAAGGTAGGGCTATGTGCGTTTGCAATGTATATAGCAATGCGGTTAATAACAGATTGACATTTTTAGAAATCCGTAGATACGAATCTAAAAATGTTCTTGCCATACCAGAAGAACTTGCTTTGTCTACGCCATTGATGACGTATGCAGTCCAGCCTGGCATTTGAACCTGAGTGTTATTAAATGCGTATTGATATATATGGGAAGCAGAAGAACATATCCAGCCATGGATATTTAATTCGAGATTCTTTTGTCCACCTTGTTCCCAATATTTCGCTACTACATCTGAAAGGTAACGATCGAACAAACTTTTGTGAACTATATTGAAAATAGGGTTTATTGTTTCCCCAATTTTAGTTAGTTCAGACTTATATCGATTTTCCAAGATGCTTTTTGACATGCACCCTTGAGCATGGGTGATTTGAACTTGGTAGTGAGTTTCACCAGAGCTATCAAGTCTGTCACGAATTTCAATTACTCTTTGGATTGCAAGTGCAAAGTTAGCAATTTCAATTCGTTTATCAGAACTTTTACGGTAATATAACGTACCACGGTTATAATCCCATTCGTAGTCCCCAAATTGAATGGTGACACCTGGATATTGAACATTAGTGATCACCTTGTTAGATGGAGGAATGAGAGCAACTGCTGTGGTAGTGTTGGCTATACTATCAGTTGTAGCCGATAAAGGACTTCTTAAGCTAGTATTGGATGGCTTAATAAGATTATTCATTTTAGCTGTAGCGTTTGTTGATGCTTTTAAACCATCGAAATAGCCCTTTGTGACCTTATGTTTGTTTTCTATATATGTTTTCACCACAGGGTTATTAGTTTTTGATAATCCTGGGGTATTAGAATCTATAGAAAATGCGGTGTTTTTTTGAACTGGTTGTAGTTGTTCAGCGGGTTTAGTAGCTGAATTTCTTCTCCATTCCTCTTTTTTTTCAATACCTTTTTGAAGTATTTTAGGTAATAGTGATTCGTACATTTGGAGTACCTCCTTAAAAAAAATTTTCATGAGCAAATCCGCTCATGAATCATCTTAGTTGATTTCTTAATGTTACATAAGGAATGATTAATTTTTAGTTTTTAGATAAAGTGAAATAAAAATGAAGCAAGAGCAGGGCCCTTGCTTCACTTAGAATTTTCTTATGAGGTTATTTTCAATACTTATAAGTGAACTTTCATAAAGATAGCTTACAAAATCCTTATATTGTTCAAGTTTTGTTCCGAATGGTTTATAAAAGTAATATTGTGGCTTTATGGAAAATATAATAGTTGTTATTATTGGTTCAAATAAAAAGTTTTTAAGAGTTTTCATTAAAATATTTGTCTGAATAGAGCTGTTTGATGAGGGAAATAGAATGTTTTTATAGATCTTTTCGTCTATATTTTCATTCATATTTTTTTCGCTTACTGATGTAAACTTTCGTGGCGATATTTGATAGATGAAATATAGGAGCTTCAGTGAAATTAGGTAAGCTTGTTTGAACTGTATATTCATATTATTGCTTGGCGCGTAGGTTCGCGTAGTATTGATAGTATCAATGATGTAATAGCTAATATGTCGTTTATGTAAATTAAGAAAATTGATGAAGTCTTTAATAGTGGTATCATCAGTTTCGTTGGTGATATATCTAGCTAGGTTTCTATTGTTGCTACAAGTAAAGTTGCTAAGATTAATATATACATTCTTAGGTTTTGTCGAAATGTTTTGTTCTTCAAGCAGTTTGGTTAATTCTAGATAGGATACATCAATGAGTGGTTGCAATTGTTTTACAGTATTAATATAGTTCAATTCTTTCTGGTAGGCACGTGTTAGTTCTAACTTGGCAACAACTGTAGAGAAACGATTCCTTAGTAACCAAAATTGGTTTTTCTCATCATGCTTATAAAAAGATTTAGTAATATCGGGCATTTGTTCTAAGCCATACTCATATGGGTATATTGATAATATGGTTAAATAGTCTGTTAATACGCTAAATCGGTTTACAATGAATGGGATATTGACGCTACTATCATTGTTATTGTGGGATAACAATGGATAAAGCCTATTTATATAGCTATTTTCAATGAGTTCAGACCAATCTCCTGGACTATATCCTAGTTCAGAGTTAGAATCCGATATAGTTTTAGGCGGCCAAAATTTAAAATCACTCCAACGCCAATTTTTGGTGAATATTAATTTGCCAAAGTTCATACTGACTTTGCCTTCAGGTCCGTGTCCAAGACTACTTTGCTGACTTGGTAAAGCAGACCAAGAGTCTTTATTGAAAAATATGAAATTCTTTACTATGTTTAGTGGAGTTATAAATGATGTTTCTACTCTTGCTAATAGTAATAATGTTGAGAATTCTTGCGTTGTGGTTATAGCATTGTTAAAAAGGAGAATGGCATGGAATTGCTCTCCTAAGTTTGTATGTTTAGCACTATTTTGTAAGTATGCATCTAAGATTTTTTGGATACTAATTTTACCTTTTTTTGCATTTTCTACATTATAGATACATTCATCTAATGATATTGTGTGAGTGTTATTGGAAAGTTTCTTTTGTATTTGTGTCTCAAGATGTTGTAAATGATATTTTCTTAGTAGTATAAGTAATGCAATGATGGATCCTACATAACTTTCTATATCATATGATTCATAGTTAGATTTCGGTTGTAATAATGTGTCAATTAAATCGGGAGAATCGCTGGGGTGAGGCTTCCTTAGTTTCGACTTTTGTTTTTTTATTTGATTTTCTCGGTTTAAGTTTTCTTCATATTTTTTATATCGTTCGTTATTGATTACTCGAATTGTAGCAAGCGGATTTTTGCCTTTGAGCGCTTCTAGGTAGTCTACATCTAATTCGTTGTAGATCAACTTATAGAGTCTGTTTAGGTAAGGAACTATTTTTTTGCTTAGCCATCCTTCACTTTTGGGGAAGAGGGTTTGAAACGTGCTATTATAAATCCCATCTATAGACTGTATGTTAGGGGATTGTAATACCGTATTTATATCCGAGGCAAAAAATGTTTCAATAGTTACTATATTTTGATTATCATCAATCAAGTCAACGTTATGTAGTAGTCCAATCTTTTTTAATAGTAGGACAGGTACTTGTAAAGTTGATATCATGGTTTCATTATTATTAGTAGAAGCAGTTATTTTGTTTTCTGTAGATAGTAAGTGGCATCTTAATGATTGGTACCAGAGAATCTGTTCTGAAGTCGGTTTTTCTATTAACTCTAAGTGAATAGATTTTTCTATATTGGTGTACAGGATAATATTTTTATTTATAATTTTTTTTTGCATTTCACTATTAGTTATCATACTTGTCCTATGTCCTGTCTTAAATTAAACTCTTTCAAAATTAATAAAATATGTGTTTTTTCCATATTTTATATAAGTATATAGTGTTAAGACAAGACAAGAGACAGTTTTTATATTGTAAGACGGTATAGTTCTAAGACTACTTTGTCAGAAGGGTTATTGTATGCCGCAGAGGGGCGGCATACAATGCCGGCCCTCTTTGTTGCATACAATAAGGGTTCTGACAAAGGGGCTTAGAACTTAATATTATCTATGATAAATACCATGACAGAGTCTTGTTTCGTCTTAGTTAATATCGTATAAGTAACGTTTCTACTTGTAGTTGTTAAACTCTGATATCTTAATTATATATTATTATTTTGATAGCATATATAGCTATTCCTTAAGGTTAACCCCTAGGTGCATTGATACCTAGGGGTATTTTTTATGGGAGGATTTGTATGATCAAATATTACCAAAACACATTCTTATTTATAAGTAGGCATCAGTCAGCATTACAGCCATTACTGAAATCCTTACAGTGGGCTTTCAGAAACCAAGTCGAGCGTTTAGATGTGCCTCTTGTTCGCATGGGTATGTTAGCCAATATGCTTTCGGACAGCCGAAAACATAGCATTCTTGATTATGATCTTTATCAGCATAATCAAACAAAAGAATATATTTTACGTATTCATACAGAAAGCGAAGGCGATACACACCCTATTGATATGGAATATTGTAGAGTGTATTTGTCCCCTGATATTAAATTACATTATGTATCAGAAGAACGCTCTGAACTGACCTATATTAATACAGATACATCACATGTATACTTACCTATTCGATTCAAGATTGAATTATACATTGATGAAACCTATGATATTAACTATTTTCTAAACCTAACTACTTTACAGCGATTTTTAGTGGCGACATTTCCTTCGCTACATATTGATATCTTCGATGGTATTAAAGCGATTCGCTCTAAAATCAATCGTCATATTAAATCGTTAAATACAAATAATTGGTGTCAAATTTCCAGTTATGAATCTAAATAATTTGTTTTTATACAAGGAGAATCTATTATGAATACTACAGTTGAAGCTATGTTAACAGAAATTTTGCCAAAAGCATCCGTTCAAGAGTTAGTGGAACGTTATGGAGATCCATATGATGCATTATTCCATGCAGAAGAATCTGAGTGGTATGATGCACCAGGTATGGGAAATCGTGGCATTGCCAAGCTACGTGCCATTAAATCCATTATTAAGAATGTGCAAAATAGGCCTCGTAAAGCCCCTATTGATGTGGGACGACCTATTGATATCTATAAAGCTATGTCAGATATGCAGTACTTTGAAACCGAACATGTACGCGTGCTATATCTTAATGCCAGAAATCATCTAATAAAATCAGAAGACATTTCTATTGGTGATGTAACAACAGCCTCTCTAGATATTAAATGCATTTTCTCTTCTGCCGTTCGTCTGAAAGCTTGTGGGATTGTCATTGTCCACAACCACCCTTCTGGCGATTCTCATCCAAGTGAATTAGATATTCGATGTACTAAACGAGTTGCTGAAGCGGGTAGACTGTTTGATATTCCAGTACTAGACCACATCATCATCGGACATGGTGAATTTCATAGTATGAGTGAATGCGGACAATTATAAGGAGGATATGATTATGCCAGCCAAACGATTTATTTGTCCTAATGGGGATGAAATTAATATGTATGAATGCTTATTGCGATGCCCACAAGGTACGAGATGCATGTTTTTACCTACATTACGAGCGGTGGCTACCTCACTAGAACGTAATTTAACCAAACCATCTGTTACCGAGTTATTAAGTGGTACTCGCGAATTATATCTCAAAAAGATTACTGAATATGCCGTAGATCCACAAAAGCAACTATACGCTTTACATGGGTCAGCTGTGCATACAATTACAGAACGCCATACTAGCGGTAACATGCTTTCAGAAGAACGCTTAAAAAATACCACCACAACAGGGCAATTTGATTTATATGGGCAAGTGTTATCCAATACGGATACTACGCTAGGTGATCTAAAAATAACCAGCTCATATAAGCTTATGAAAGCATTAGGGCATTATAAAAAAGATGTTGAAACTGGTGAAGTATATAAGACGGGAGTAAAAAAAGGCCAACCTAAAACACGAAAAGAATTATTCACAGATGGAGTACGTCATGTGTTAGATTGGGCCTTACAATTGAACTATTACAGACTACTGTTAGAAGAAGAAAATTATACCGTATCGTCTATGGTGATTCAAGCCTTATGCCGTGATACAGGACTACGTATTGCTTTTGAACGAGGTATTACAAAGCCGTTATATCTTATTCCTATCAACCCAATCAGCAATCATTGGTTGAAACGATATATGGAAGCTAAAGCAAAGCGGTTACAACAAGCTATAGAAACGGGTGTAGTGCCAAAGAAATGTAGCCAACGTGAAACTTGGCATGGTAAAAAATGTGAAAGCTATTGTGCTGTATCCGCTCAATGCAAAGCGATTGAAGAAGCACAACAAGTTAAGTCAGCATAGTAGAAAGGAAGCATTATGACACAATACTGCGGTATTATTATTACGGAGACAGATCTCTATGTATCTTTGGTAAAAAGAGTACAAAATAAAATTAAGGTACTAGATCGCTATATATGTAAGCGTGGACAATCACTCATTTCAGATTTGGCAGTCATTCATAGTAAAAATAAACACACCCCTACACTTTACTCATTAGCCTATACTGAAATTCCACATCTTATATTTAATAAAGTCAGCTCTAAGACACCTTTACAAGATGCATGGAAACAAAGAGACGAGCTTACATCAACACAAGATAATCGATATACGTACCAATTTATCTTACCCACTATAGATAACCAAGAATGGTTGTATATGGTGGGTATTTCTCAATCTAATATATCTGAATTACAATGTGCTGAAAAACAAAATCATATGGAAATTGAAGTTGTTTCCTATTGGCCAGTACCACTATTAGATTTACATAAAAATCATAGTGAACCTACACTTCTACTCATTGAGGAAAATTGTAGAGTTACAGGATACCTTTGTAGCGGAACTATCATTGTCGCTACAATCAACTGGAATCGAAATACAGAAACTCCAAAAGAGATGATACAACGATTGCTAAAAGAATCCCCTATTACATTACATGATACACTCGAAATTCAAGCGTATTTAAGCGAAAAGACATATCCTTTATGGAAAAATCTAATTTCGCAATATGGTGAGGTTGACAAGTCAACAATTAATGACGTCTTAAATCATTTTACATATCGTTGGGATGGAGATGTACATATGGATGCATCTGTTGGCTTAAGTTATTATTTAGCACGAACTGGTGTGCAAGCGGAGGAATAAAAATGACAAATACTGCATTATATGAAAAGCTATCTCTTGCTATGAAAAGTTGTAGCTACATTGAAAAAACAGGTGAAAATACCTTTCATGGGTATTCTTACGTTA
>NZ_CALLVP010000060.1 GCF_938010505.1 uncultured Veillonella sp.
TTTTTCAGAAAGAAGGAATTCAACTATGAAAAAACAATTGGCAGCAATCTTTGCAGCAACAGCAGTTTTGGGTGTAACTACTGCATTCGCAGCTAACCCATTCTCCGATGTAACTCCAGATTCTTGGGCATACCAAGCAGTTTCCCAATTGGCAAACGCTGGTATCGTTAACGGTTACCCAGATGGCACTTTCAAAGGCCAAAACAACATCACTCGTTACGAAATGGCTCAAATGGTAGCTAAAGCTATGGCTAACCAAGATCGCGCTAACGCTGAACAACAAGCTATGATCAACCGTTTGGCTGATGAATTCTCCAACGAATTGAACAACTTGGGCGTTCGTGTAGCTCGTTTGGAAGACCGCGTTGGTAACGTAAAAGTTACTGGTGATGCTCGTCTTCGTTACCGTGACACTGAAAATGGTAAATCCAAATTCGATGCTCGTGCACGTGTACAATTCAATGCAAAAGTTAACGATCGTACAGATGCTGTAGTTCGTTTGACTTCTGGTAACTTTGAATTGGGTAACTCCTCTACTGGTGGTAATGCAGACGCTCAAATCGACCGTGCATATGTTAACCATAAATTCGGTGAACGCGCATCCTTGAAAGCTGGTCGTTTTAACCAAGTTATTGGTGGCGGCTTAGCATTTGATGGTACTTTCGACGGTGCTCAATTGAACGTTGGTAACGACAAAATCAAAGCACAAGCAGCTTATGGTTACATGGTATCCGGCGAAGCAGCTGGCAAGACTAAAGAACAAAACGTAACTAATACTTACCTTGGCTTAACTGGTAAAGTAGGTAAACATACTATGCTAGGTGGTTTCTACGATCGTGTAAACCAATCCACTGGTTATAAAAACGTATATGGCTTCAACGCTGACGCTAACTTCGACAAAGTTTGGGTAGGCGGCGAATGGTTGAAAGCTTCCAACGTTGACGAATCTACTGCATGGACTGCAGGCGTTGGTTATGGTAACTACGACATCAAAAAACAAGGTACTTGGGACGTAAAAGGTCAATACTTCAATGCAAAAGAAAATGCTCCAATCGTAGATACAACTTATAACCACTTGTACACTACAGGTGCTAAAGGTTGGATGGCATCCGTTGACTACGCTTTACAAAACAACGTAGGCTTGTCCGCTAACTACGGCTTCAACTGGAAAGATCAAGACGGTGATAAATTAGATAACTTCTACCGTGCTGACCTTAACTACAAATTCTAATTTGATAGTTAATCATACAAAAGAGACTCCTTTGGGAGTCTCTTTTTTGTGTTAAAGATAGATAGAAAGATGAAAGGGTTATATTACTGATTTAAAAGGTATTATAACTACTGTTTTTAGTATAGCTAGTAAGAATATTCTTGTTTAAATTATGCTTGATATTAATAATATTAATCAATATGAATATATTTAATTAGAAATATTAATGAAAATGTATATTTATGGCTGTTAATAATCTTTTTCTGTATAAAACTATAAAGATGAAGTAGAAGTTCATGAAGATAGATTACAACTGAGTTCATGAAACTTTTAAAATTATAAGTTGTGATTGATAAGACTAAAAATATGAGTTAAGGCTTTACATACAAAAAAAGGTTGTGCTACTATCACTGTACAAGACATGATAAACACGTGAAATTAAGATTTTCGATATAGAATGTGGTGAGGAAACATGGACACTCCCAATGAATTCACAATCTGAAGATCTGAGCAAAATGTGTGAGTTATGACTTGTAACATTTTAATTTTCTATTTTTCAGAAAGAAGGAATTCAACTATGAAAAAACAATTGGCAGCAATCTTTGCAGCAACAGCAGTTTTGGGTGTAACTACTGCATTCGCAGCTAACCCATTCTCCGATGTAACTCCAGATTCTTGGGCATACCAAGCAGTTTCCCAATTGGCAAACGCTGGTATCGTTAACGGTTACCCAGATGGCACTTTCAAAGGCCAAAACAACATCACTCGTTACGAAATGGCTCAAATGGTAGCTAAAGCTATGGCTAACCAAGATCGCGCTAACGCTGAACAACAAGCTATGATCAACCGTTTGGCTGATGAATTCTCCAACGAATTGAACAACTTGGGCGTTCGTGTAGCTCGTTTGGAAGACCGCGTTGGTAACGTAAAAGTTACTGGTGATGCTCGTCTTCGTTACCGTGACACTGAAAATGGTAAATCCAAATTCGATGCTCGTGCACGTGTACAATTCAATGCAAAAGTTAACGATCGTACAGATGCTGTAGTTCGTTTGACTTCTGGTAACTTTGAATTGGGTAACTCCTCTACTGGTGGTAATGCAGACGCTCAAATCGACCGTGCATATGTTAACCATAAATTCGGTGAACGCGCATCCTTGAAAGCTGGTCGTTTTAACCAAGTTATTGGTGGCGGCTTAGCATTTGATGGTACTTTCGACGGTGCTCAATTGAACGTTGGTAACGACAAAATTATGGCTCAAGCTGCATACGGTTACATGGTATCTGGCGATGCAGCTGGCTTGACTAAAGAGGAAAATGTTACTGATCTTATCGTAAATGTTAATGGTAAAGTTGGTAAACATGCTACAGTTGGTGGTTTCTATGACCGTATTAACCAAGATGATGATGTTAGAAACGTATATGGTTTCAATGTTGATGCTAACTTCGATAAAATTTGGGTTGGTGGCGAATGGTTGAAAGCTTCTAGCCTTGAAGAATCTCAAGCTTGGACAGCAGGCGTAGGTTATGGTAACTACGATATCAAAAAACAAGGTACTTGGGGCGTAAAAGGTCAATACTTTAATGCAAAAGAAAATGCTCCTATTATTGATACTACTTACAACCACATCTACACTACAGATGCTAAAGGTTGGATGGCTTCCGTTGACTATGCATTACAAAACAATGTAGGCTTAACAGCTAACTACGGTTTTGATTGGAAAGATCAAAACGGTAATGATAAAG
>NZ_CALLVP010000061.1 GCF_938010505.1 uncultured Veillonella sp.
GTTCAATCGTTTTGATTGATTACCTATCATTGTTCAGTTTTCAAAGATCTGTGCCCCTTCATATGGGGTACTTGAATATAATAACATTTCCATATACTAATGTCAACAAAATTTGGACAAATTTTACGACAAATTTCAGGAAAATTTTATCATTATTTTTGCACAATTTCACGGCCTAATTTTACAGATTTAAAACTTGAGTTATATTACTTTTTTAGACATATCATATAGGGAGAATTTAAAATAAAAAGAAGCCGCAACAAGAATACATCTATTGCATTCTGTTGCGACTTCTTGTCTATATGACAGTGTGTTAATAGAATCCCTTATTTGTGTCTCAACACTGTATATTAAAAACTTTTATATATAAGGTTATTGCAACTGCACATTCCTTATAACAAAAGCTATACATATAATGTGATTATATATGTATCAGATGATTAGTTATCTGTCTGAATCGCTTCACGAAGGTTAATTTCGTGCATGTCTCCAACAGAAGGTTCTTCTGCAGACATATTTTTTACAGTTTGTTTTGTAGCAAACCAAACTGCTTCGTTCATGTAATAACGCAATTCTTCATTAGATACATGTTCTTGATCTTGAGCCATGATATCAAGCATAGCATCTTCCAATGCTTGTGCTTCTTCATCTGTCAAAGGACCGCCAACGGCCTTTTGTTTTTGAAGCAATTCATTTATACGATCAACCATGCTGCGCAATACATTGTAACCATAGCTATTTGTGTAACCTTGGTCCTTATCATATTTAGGGAATGTGTAATAGCTATACTCGTTTTTATTACGGTTTTCACCATTCCAGTTCAATGCAGTTTCTTGGCCATGTACATAACCTAAAGAATGTTTACGGAAATAATCAGCATAGTTATGCTTATCTTTAGAATGTAACCATTTAGCTTCTTCTTTAGTCAATGCTTGATGATTTTTCTTTTTGCTTTCAGCTAAAGCAATCTTTCTTTCCGCATTTTCCCATGCTTTCACAAATTCATGGATGCCTTGTACAGTCTGAGGGCTAGCCACAGGAATCAATACGACGGAACCTGTTGTAGGCACTTTAGCCGGATTTGGTAAAAGCAATGGATCATCAAATGTAGCAGATGCCGCATTAACTTGTAATACGCCACTGCCGAATAATACTGCTGCTGTGAAAGCAAGCAAAGTGGATTTTTTCATTATATATTCCTCTTTTCTATCAACGAATTAAATCGGGTGGGAGAATCCCCTAAAGGGGAATCCTCACCCCGTAATGTTCAGTATGAACGTATTATAAACCTAGTCTTGCCATCATTGCAGCAATATTAGCTTTCATTTGTTCATTTTCAGCTTTCAAATCAGCTACTTCACCTTTTAATCCTTGATTTTCAACTTTCATTGCAGCAAGTTCACGTTGCATTGCATATGTGGAACTAATAGGTCCTTTACGGTAACGATCTGCAGTTTCTGCTTCGCCGTCTCTGTTACCTACTTTCCAAGTTACACCAGCATTTGCCATCATATGGCTATTGCTGCCCGCCCAAGCTACGCCAGCATGTAACATCATGGATTCATTTTTGTAATGAGCCACGCCTAATGCCAATGCAGAGTCGCCACGGTAGTTACCATAACCTGCCATGATTTGAGTAGGTTCGTAAGGATCATAAGCCATAGGTTTCAATGCAGACAACGCGGAGGATAAAGCACCAACTTGACGAACTTCGTTTACAACATTATTCATGCTGTTTGCAACACGATTAAGTTGGGAACCATTAACAGCATCAGTGGAAGTGGAGCTAATTTCGCCTGGAGCCACATTAGTAATCTTGTTACCACCGTTGTTCAAACCGGAGCTTGTTAAGGATACGCTGCCACCCGCATTATTTTTAATTGTAATACCGTTACCGTTCATAACAGTTGTATTACCAGCAGCATCCGTAGTCGTTACGGACTCAAGACCTTTCAAGTCTTTAGCCAACTTGATGTTATAGCCATCACCAGCAGCGTTTTTCACAACACCGATATTATTATCTGCCAAACGGTTCACATCAGCACCACCAGTAAGGTTCATAGTATCTCCCAATCCACGAACCACTTTACCGCTATCGCCAGGTTGGTCACCTTGGAATACACGGCCTGCTCTTACTTTATTATTGAAGTCGTCATTAACAGCTTTCAATTGATCTTCGGTTGCCGCTTGTCCACTAGTGATATGAGCAGGATCCCAA
>NZ_CALLVP010000062.1 GCF_938010505.1 uncultured Veillonella sp.
AAGATAAAAGCTATCAGCTGTGAGCTGTCAGCTACAAGCTAAATATTCTTTTACGGTTTGAATCATCTTGGCATGCGAGTATCTGTTTCGGCTTCGTCGGTCACCGGGCGAATAATAATAAGTGGCGCTGAATTGGTAAGAAAGGAGCCGGCTTGATTTGTCCCCAAATTTGCCTTCTAAAGAAGGGGAGTTTCTAAATAGGAAAGTACCGGTTGATCTGATCCATTACCGATGGTATTTCTGAATTTGCGAAAAATTATTGACACAACCAGTTCTGACGGTAAGAATAATTCACTTACACCTGGGGGATGCTTGCATATATGCAAGGTATAAAAATAAAAACGTTTCTTCCTGATTGTATATCCGGGAAGGAACGCTTTTTGTGTTGTGAGGATATATTTTTGACGCTTTGGGTTTTGCGGGGGTGATTCTGTTTGAGGAAAGCTTATTGCCCGTGATTCTTCTATGATTACCTTCAGGTAGCACTATGTGAAGATTATGGTATAGAAAACCGAGACCCGCTTGGTTGGGGCGGAAGATAAATAATTGTACTGATAAAGTAAATGTATGAATACATAGGAAATGGATGTGGAAGTGCTATGTGTGTTTACGCCTGCCGGTTTGGATGAGATAAGCTGGTAACGCTGTTATTTGCCAAGAAAAATACGATGCGGGAGCTACTGTGTTTTTTCGCTCAGTACAGCTTGGATGATTTGAGACAGCATGTCCTGTTTTTTCTCTGAGAGAGTATATTCCGTTCCATTGAAGAGAAATGTGCTGCTCAGGATAGATCTCAGATCCGGTAGTTCTTTTGTGTTGTACGTACTTCTATCTTCCTGCAGGATATAATTCCGGGGCTTTCCTATCTGAGACAGTTCGTCAGTGGAAAGGTGCAGACCACTGCAGATTTTTACTATATTGTACATAGATCCGCCATCTACATTCTTCAGAATGGAATATAGAGTTCCATATGGCATATTGATCTTTGCGGCGAAATCTTTCAGTGTCCATCGTTGGAGGATCAGCTTTTTCAAATATTCCTCTTTTGTCATAATCGCCTCCTTACTGTTGATTTTACATAAATAATATCGAAATTTCAATGAATCAGGAGTGGGATGTGGATTTTTTAGTAATAAAAAGTTATAATGATATAATAATTTGAAATTTCAAATTAAAGGGAGAGAGGAACGTGTATAAAAATCTGATGGCAGAATTGGCAAAACAGGAGATGAGCCTTGAAGAACTGTCAAAAGAAATGGGGATCAAGCAGGAAATGCTGCTGTTGAAAATGGAAAACCGTCATGGAATTAATTTTAAGGAGGCTGTGAAGATTAAAATGATTCTAAAAACGGATATGCCGTTGGAGCAGCTTTTTTCTTGGGAGCCGATTTGAAATTTAGGATTATATGAAATAGCACTGAACCGGCAGATAGATATTCATCAGTGAAAAACTTTGTCTTTATATAAAGGCGGATAAATATGATGAGAAGTATAGAAGGAGGTGTAGGAGGTCTGTCGGGTATATAAATAAACTTTTTATATAGTTTGATATTCTTGGTGTAATTTGGTATGGCATTATGAATTTGATATATAGAGAGGAAGGGTTGTATGAACAAAATTTACAAAGTTATTTGGAGCAAAGTAAAGAATAGTTATGTGGTGGTTCCGGAAATCACCGACAGCCGCGGGAAAAGCAGCGGCAGAAGAGGCATAGGTCTCCGTACTCTTTTGTGTGCCCTGGCACTAGTGGGGAGTGTAGCATTCCCGCTAAACGTTGCTCAAGCGGTAAATCCTGCCGGAACAGGGGCAGGTGTAGCCTGGGGCCCTGGAACCGACAGTGGAACCGATCAGCACAATGTGGCGATTGGTGGTTACGCCAAGGCGCTTGGCACGGTCGCTTTGGCGTTAGGCGCACATAGTGAATCTTCAGGAGCGTATTCCACCGCCGTAGGTGGCGGATCACATGCTACCGCTAGAAATGCAGCAGCGATTGGCCCTTGGTCTGAAGCGAGAGCAGAAAATGCGGTTGCTGTTGGTGCGACTGCTAAGTCTTTAGCAGAATATGCTATGGCTGTCGGCGGGGATTCAATGGCTAGTGCTAAAAACGCACTTGCCTTAGGTGCCAAGGCTAATGCGTCAAAAAACGAATCGGTTGCTATCGGTGCACAAGCTGTATCTGCCGGAGAATATGCTGCTGCTATCGGTGGTGGCGCAAATGCGGCTAAGAAGCATGCCATCGCTATCGGTAGTCTCTCTAAAGCTCAAAATGAGGCCTCCTTGGCGGTGGGAAATAATGCAGTAGCATCGAATGATTATGCTTATGCAATCGGCGGAAGTTCAAAGGCGTCAGGTAAGTGGTCTATCGCTATGGGTACGAATGCAGTGGCTAATAATGAGGCCGGCGTAGCGATTGGTACCTGGGCAGAATCTGCGGCTGGGCACGCTACAGCTATCGGCTATAACTCTCATGCAAAAGCAATAGGCTCAACGGCTCTCGGTAGACTTTCGAATGTTACCACAGTGGATGGTACTGCTATAGGGTCTTCGACTTCCGTTACCGGCCTAAATGGTACGGCGATAGGCAACAAGGCTAAGGTAACGGCTAAGAATGGCTTGGCTATCGGTAATGAAGCAAAAGCAGAGAATGAAAATGCCGTGGCTATCGGTGCCGGAGCTGAAACTGCAGCAGCAGTTGCTACAGCATCTGAATGGATCAATGGCGAAGAACATAATTTTGCAGGCGCTAACCCCGGTTCTACGGTAAGTGTAGGCAAGGCAGGTGCAGAACGGACGATTACCAATGTCGCGGCTGGTCGTCTTTCTGCTACCTCTACCGATGCCATCAACGGCAGCCAACTGTATGCGGTGACTAAGGAAATGGATAAAGGCGTAGTGTATGCAGGTGATGTAAAGGCTGCAGGAGCTGCGGATAATAAGTTTACTCAAAAATTAGGCGCGCAAACTAATGTTGTTGGCGGCGTAGCAGATGAATCTAAATTGAGCGATAACAATATCGGTGTAGTATCCAATGGAAGAAATACGCTGAATGTTAAACTGGCAAAAGAACTTAAAGGTTTGACCAGTGTAACGACCGGCGATACGGTTATGAATACTGAAGGTGTGACTATCACCGGAGGTCCAAAAATCGTAAAAGTCGGTATTGATGCGGGCAATAAACAAATCACAAACGTTGCCAGCGGCGGAAATGTAATTACAAACGGTGCCAATATCGGCGATATCAACCGTATTGTCGAAGCAAAAGATAAATACGTGACTGGCGGTACCGCGAGTTACCAGGGAAACGGCGATGGCACAGCTGAATTGACAGTTAAAAACGGTTTAACTGCTAATGTGACAGGTCTCAAAAATAACTATGTTACAAGCGGCAGCGTTTCCAATGACGGCAAGACTTTGACATTGGAACGGAATGATACAGGCAAAGTCAATGTTGATCTGAGCAATGTATTCACCGAAGTGGCAAAGGGAGACTATCGTCTGGTAGCAAATCCTGCAGCAGGAAGCCAGGGTAAATATAAACCTGACAGCAATGGCAACATGGTATTGACTGTAGCGAATGATAAAGGTGACACGAAACAGGTTACGCTGACGGACATCGCTTCCAAAACGCAGCAGGATACCAATACAACAAACATCACAAATATCAACAATACCATTGCGAAAGGTTTGAACTTCGCTGGTGATACCGGTGCAGACATCAACAAGCAATTGGGCGAGAAGTTATCCATCAAGGGCGGTGCTTCTGCGGACTTGACAGATAACAATATCGGTGTAATATCTGATGGTGCTCAACTAAATGTTAAGCTTAAAAAAGATGTTAACCTAGGTCCTAACGGTAGCTTGACTATCAACGGAAAAACTTATGTCAATAAAGACGGTTTGAATGCGGGTGGTCAAAAAATTACTAACGTAGCACCTGGTACTGATGGAACGGATGCTGTCAATGTGGATCAATTAAATGCTGCTATTGGCGGTACATCCAAAGCGACAACCGTAAAAGCTAAGGATGCTAACGTAACCGTTACAGAAGGCGTTAACGCTGCTGGTGGTAAAGAATATACAGTTGGATTAGGTGATAAGGTTACTCTTGGTTCAGATGCTGATAAGAAAGTTGTTATAGATGGCACTACCGGTACGATTACGGCCGGAGATAAGGTGACTATTAACGGTGCAACAGGTGATATTAAGGCCGGAACAGTTAAAATAACCGGCGCAGGTACGGTAAACGAATTGACTAACCGTACATGGGATATCGATAACCCTACAGTTGTACATGGTCAAGCGGCAACAGAAGACCAATTGAAACATGTTAGTGACGGTGTAAAAAATAACAAAACCGATATTACAAACATCAATAACACCATTGCAAAAGGCTTGAACTTCAAGGGCGATGATACAACTGTTATCAATAAACAATTAGGCGAACAGTTAGATATCAAAGGTGGTGCTGATGCAAATAAATTGTCTGATGACAATATCGGCGTAGTATCTGCAAATGGTGCGCTTAATGTTAAATTGTCAAAAGAATTGAAAAATTTAACTAGCGTAACTACCGGTAATACTGTTATGAACACTGATGGTTTGACTATCAATGGCGGTCCTAAGATTGTTAAGGACGGTATCGATGCAGGTAATAAGAAGATTACTAATGTAGCAGCCGGTACTGATAACACGGATGCAGTTAACTTTGGTCAATTGAAAGACGTTGTTGCAGCAGGTAAAACTATCCTTAAAGACGGTAAAAATACAACCGTTGAAGGCGATGGTTCCGCTAATAATCCATACAAAGTTAACGTAAATGACGATTTGGTGCTTGGTAAGAAGGGTGCTGACGGCAAAGACGGCTCCATCGGAGTTAACGGTAAAGACGGCTCCGCTGTTGTTATCAATGGTAAAGACGGCTCTATCGGCTTGAATGGTAAAGATGGTGCTAACGGCATCTCCATTAAAGGTGGCGACGGTAAACCTGGCGTTGACGGTACAAACATCACTCGTCTCGTTATCGAAGAAAAGAACGGCGAAAAACATGATGTTGCAACATTGGATGATGGCATGAAATATGGCGGTGATACAGGTGCTGTTATTAAGAAAAAACTTAATGAACAAGTTAATGTAGTCGGTGGCATTACTGATGTAAATAAATTGACTACTGATGACAATATCGGTGTTGTATCCGATGGTGCTAACAACTTGAAAGTTCGTCTTGCTAAGGACTTGAAAGGCTTGAACAGTGTAACTACTGGTAATACTGTTATGAACAGTGATGGCTTGACTATCAATGACGGTCCCAAGATTGTTAAGGACGGTATCGATGCCGGCGGTAAGAAGATTACTAATGTCGCTGAAGGTACCGATGGCACTGATGCAGTAAATGTTAACCAATTGAGTAAAGCGGTAGCTGGTGCTACAACTAAACTAGAGAATGGCAAAAATACAACAGTGACCTCCACAACTAATAATGATGGATCTAAGACATATAAAGTAAATCTCAATGATGATATTACTCTTGGAACAGATCCTGATAAGCAAATCTCCATTAAAGGTTC
This sequence comes from uncultured Veillonella sp., assembly GCF_938010505.1. Lineage (GTDB taxonomy): Bacteria > Bacillota > Negativicutes > Veillonellales > Veillonellaceae > Veillonella. Next base: position 5,565 of record NZ_CALLVP010000062.1, read on the forward strand.
TGAAGGCACAATCCAAGCAGGTAAAGTAACTGTTAACGGTACAGGCGGTACAGTGAATAACTTGACTAATAAGACTTGGGATCCTGCTCATATCACTAGTGGACAAGCGGCAACCGAAGATCAATTGAAATTGGTTTCCAACGAAGCTGGTAAACATTCTTCTGTATCGGAAGGTAGCAATATTAGCGTAACTAAAGGAACAAATGCAAATGGTGGTGTAGACTACAAAGTATCTGTAATCGATACACCGACATTTAAATCGGTAACAACTGGTAACACTGTGATGAACAATAGTGGCTTGACAATTAAGAACGGTCCTAGCATCACAGAAACCGGTATCGATGCAGGTAATAAGAAGATTACTAATGTTGCAGCAGGTACAGCTGATACGGATGCCGTTAACGTTAGCCAATTGAAACAAATTGGCGGCAATATCAAGAACATTGATAGCCGTGTGAACAGAGTTGGCGCAGGTGCAGCGGCATTGGCAGCACTTCATCCTCTAGACTTCGATCCTGATGATAAATGGGATATCGCTGCAGGCTATGGTAACTATAAAGACGCTCACGCAGCTTCAATCGGTGCATTCTACCGTCCAAACGAAGATACTCTATTTAGTGTAGGTGGTTCCTTCGGCGGTGGCGAAAACATGTTGAATGCTGGCGTTAGCTTGAAACTTGGTCAAGGCAATCACGTATCTACTTCCAGAGTAGCTATGGCGAAAGAACTTAAGGATCTTCGTGCGGAACTTGAAAATATGAAGGGCGCACTCATGAAAGTATCCGAAGGTAAACAGCTTAACTCCTTGGATTTGGATAAGATGCAATTCTTCCCAGATGTGCCTGAAAACCACTGGGCATATGACTATGTGGCAACATTGGCAGGTAATGGCATCATCGTTGGCTACCCAGATGGTAAGTTTGGCGGAGACCGCATGATGACTCGTTATGAAATGGCTGCTTTGATTTACAGAGCTATTCAAAACGGTGCTGTTGCCGATGAACAAATGGCTAGAGCTCTTAAAGAATTCCAACCAGAACTTGAACGTATCAGAGTGGATACTATTTCTAAACATAAAGATGGTACTCCTGATATTCAACGTGTTCGCGTTATCAAAGGTCGCGGTTAATCGAAGCGAAAGGCTTTCATATGAAAAAATTCTGTTTTCTTGTGATTGGAATGTTATCAATACTATTGCTGTCGGGAGCTATGGCCTCGGCGGCAGATGGTATTACCGTAAGAGGTCAGTTTGAAGGGGCCTATGCAAAAAATGTATATCGTTTTGTCACACCTGAGGGACAAGAAATTTCTGCCATGATGGAAAATGGAGGCAAGATAATGAGTTACACGTTTTTTCAGGCGTCAGGTTATATAGCCCATAATCAGGCTCAACAACCTATACTGATTATTCAAAAAGTGGCTTATGAAGATCGTCTTTCAAATCAACCCATGGTGAGCTACAGAAAAGATGTTGAAGATTCTTCTTCAAAGATAATGACACGGAAACCTCCTAAGGTTGAGATAACTCGTGATGCAGGCTATTTTCAAGGTCCTGTAAAGAGCGATCTTAACAATTGGTATCAAGTCAATCCTGGCGCTTTACGCATAGATCAGCTAGATGGTTATCAAGTTGCGTGGAATTTATCCGGGATTCCAATGAGGACTAAAATCTGTACCGTTGGTAGAATTATATCCTCTGCGGAAGGCGGACTCATGAATTTCCGTACGGCTCAAGGGACTACTATTCTTGTAGATCTCAATGGTGCAGTTGTTCCTATGGGACAACGGGTAACCATTTTGGGGATTATCTCCTCTCCGTCGGTATTGATGATTCAGTTCGTACACAGCATTGGCAGCGAATGAGATAAAGGATCTTTTTAAAAATAAAACCAAATAAACTTTTCTCCGGAAAGAGCTTTTATCAATACGATGCCTTGGAATAGGGCTGGACGGTCAATGACAGAACGTCAATATATCATTTACAACCTATAATTTTATAAAATCTTTGTAAAAAACTTTGAGTTATGTCTCCTTGAATGTATAATAGTAGTATTGAGGAGACATAGCTCATTTTGTTTTTTTAGGGAGTGTGTTTTTCAATCCAAAGGGAGGAAAATTATGAATCACATTTATAAGGTTATTTGGAGTCGAGTGAAGCATTGCTACGTAGTGGTTTCCGAAATCGCTACTAATGGTGGAAAAAGCAGAACCGTTTCTGAAAAGAAAAATGCATCATTCGGTGCACTTTTATGCGCTTTTGCCTTGGTAGGATGTTTAATGCCGGGTGTGGCAGAAGCATCATTTAATGCGGGAATTGGGTCTTCTGTATTTCATAAAAACAGTATTGCTGTAGGGGATACTGCTAAGACTACACAAGAATATACGGTGGCTCTCGGTAGCAGAACACAGGCAACTGATATATATGCTATCGCTATCGGTGACCAAGCAAAAGCTACAGGTCAAGGGGCGACGGCTATAGGTTCTTTATCTCTATCTACGGCACTACATTCTCTTGCTGTTGGTGATCAAGCTCATGCTACGGGTCAAGACAGTTCGGCATATGGTCTTAAATCTCAAGCTACCGGATTGGCCAGTGTAGCAGTGGGAGCCGATGCTAAGGCAAACAGTCAAAATGCAATCGCCATGGGTAACACATCTACTGTAACAGGATTAAATGCTATAGGGATTGGTTCCTTAGCAAATGCGGCAGGTACTCAAACGGTCGTAGTAGGACGTCAGGCCAATTCCGATGCAAATTCTGAAAACAGTGTTGCTATAGGTCAAGGCGCTCATGCAGGGGGACAAAAAAGAGCAAACGATTCTTATTCTGCAAGTACTATTGCCATTGGTAATGTAGCACATGCAATGGAAAATGGCGATATTACTATTGGTCGTCAAGCTACAAGCTCGGTATCCAAATATCATAATCAAGAAGGATCTGGTGCAGTTGTCATGGGGGCGGAAGCTCATTCTTACGGCTCTCGTGGTGATGTGGTTATTGGTTCCGGAGCGGAAGCCAGCATCATTAGAAAGGGCGTTACCAATCCTGATGATAATCCTGAATACTCTCAAGGCACGGCTATCGGTAGTATGGCAAAGGTGTATGGCACTCAATCTATAGGTATCGGGGGAGATGTAAGAGCTATTGGTCATTCCTCTATTGCCATCGGTGGAGATGATATTGAAACGGCGAAGCCTGATTTGAATACAGTAGTGCCTGATATGGCGGTTGCTGGGACACAAAAAAACTTTAATCGAGAACTGGCCGCTCTATACCCTGGAACTACATTGGGATCTGGTGCACTTAATGATAGTAAAAAGTATGTAAATACCGCTTCTATCGGTCATGGCAGTATGGCTATCGGTATGATGACGCAGTCTCTTGGTACGGGTTCCACGGCAATCGGTGTTAACTCATTGACAAAAGGCGTTGCCAGTACAGGTATCGGTGTCATGGCACGAAGCTGGGGTAAAAATTCTCTTGCCGTAGGTAGCCAGGTAGGTGCGTATGGTGACAAAGCCATATCCATTGGTGATACGAATACAGTTGGTTTCGATATGACCGATGGCGCTACATCCGGTACTAAATCTGCTGCTCTCGGTGTAGAAAATAAAGTGTATGGAAGCAATTCCTATGCTATTGGTGATGGTAATACGATTGGTTCCGCGACTATTACGGAAACCACAGAAACTAATGGCGATAAGATTAAAAAGGTTACTGCCGGTACGGTTAAAGGTAATACGGCAGGCGCTTTCGGTAATAAGAATACCATCACAACGGATAATGCGTATGCGGTAGGTAATAATTCCACAGCTTCTGCTGATGGGGCCATGATTCTAGGGAGCACTGCATCCGTAACAGGAAAGAATGGTGTGGCTCTCGGTAACAATACAAAAGTAGCAAATGAAAATGCCGTAGCTATCGGTAATGGTTCTGAAACAGAGACAGCAGTGGCGACACAATCCGCAACGATTAATGGAGAAGCTCATAATTTCGCCGGTGTAAATCCGACTTCCACGGTGAGTGTAGGCAAGGCGGGTGCAGAACGGACCATCACTAATGTGGCGGCCGGTCGTATTTCTGCTACATCGACTGATGCTATTAATGGTAGCCAATTATATGCGATGACTACGGAAATAGATAAGGGAGTAGCTTATGCAGGTGATGTAAAAGCTGCTGCGGCTCCGGATAATAAGTTCACCCAAAAACTAGGTGCTCAAACTAATATTGTCGGTGGCGTGACCGATGAGTCTAAATTGAGTGATAACAACATCGGTGTGGTATCTAACGGCACGGATACGTTGAATGTCAAATTAGCTAAAGATCTAAATGTAGACAGCGTAACAACAGGTACTACGGTAATCAATAATAATGGATTGACCGTTGGTGGAAAGAGCTTTATTACTCCGAATGGTATCAATGCCAATAATGCGCCTATTACGAATGTTGCCGACGGCAACGTAGCCCCTAACTCTAAAGATGCTGTCAACGGCGGTCAATTGAACGAAGTAAAAGCGTTAGCCGGCAAACATACCATTGTGAAAGTAGATGGACAAGAAAACAGAACTGACGGTAACTTGCTCATCACTAAGACTGACAATAATGGTCAAGCTACTTATGATTTGAAGTTAAATGATAATCTAGCAATCGGTAAGGAAGGTCCAACAGGTAAAGATGGTTCCATCGGAGTCAAGGGTAAAGATGGTTCTGCTGTTGCTATCAACGGTAAAGACGGTTCCATCGATCTTAACGGTGCAAATGGTGCAAACGGTCTTACTATGAAGAGCGGTGACGCGAAACCGGCTGTAGATGGTACCGGTATTACTCGTCTCGTTCTTGAAGAAAACGGAGTGAAACACGACGTTGCAACTTTGGATGATGGTTTGCAATTCACAGGTAACAATGAAAACACCGTTAATAAACACAAATTAAATACCTTGGTAAAGGTACAAGGTGAAGGTGTGACACAGGCGGATTCTGATAATTTTGCAAGTGCGTCCGGCAACATCAACGTAAAGGCGAACGGTACAGACAAATTAGAACTTCAATTGGCAAAAGATCTTAAGAATCTCGACTCCGTAACTGCAGCTAAGACTGTGAAAGCAGGCGATGCTGTTATGGGCGGCCAAACAGTGACTAATGCAGGCGGAGATAATGAAACCGGTAATTATGTAACAGGTTTAGATAATAAGACTTGGAATCCGGATAAAATTGTATCCGGTCGTGCTGCCACAGAAGATCAAGTGAAAGATGCTATAGCGGCTCAAACGGCTACGGGCCTTAAGTTTGATGCCAATGTGGGTGGTGTGAAAACTAATAAATTAGGCTCCACTGTGCTTGTGAAAGGTGAAGGCACCGCAGCCGATAATGATTACAGCGGTGAAAATATCAAGACTTTCATCACCCAAGATAATGATGGTAATACTACTATTAACGTGAAGATGAATAGAAGTCTCCTAGCTGATTCCATCAAGGTCAATAAAAAAGGTAAAGATGCCAAAGATGGCGTTACCCTTACAGGCCCTGACGGAGCAAACGGTACAGATGGCAAGGTAGGTATTTCCGGTAAAGACGGTAAAGATGCGGTATCCATGTCCGGTAAGGATGGTGTCGGTCATATCGGCTTGAATGGCAAGGATGGCCGTAATGCTGATATGATAGTCGATAAAGGCACTCCTGATCTTGACGGTAATGAAATCACTCGTATTAAATACACCGATGAAAATGGTACCCCTCATGAAGTGGCAACCAAAGATGATGGTATGATGTACGGTGGTGATTCCGGTACTGTTATCAAGAAGAAACTTAACTCGCAAGTCAATGTTAAGGGCGGTATCACTGATGAAAATCTATTGACCGATGAAGATAATATCGGTGTTGTTTCCGATGGTAACAATACATTGAAATTACGCTTGGCGAAAGATTTGCAAGGTTTGAAATCTGCAACTTTCAAAAATGGTAATGTTAATACTGTTATCAACGGTGACGGTATGACCATTACTGAAACAACTCCGACTGGTAATAATTCGGTGAGCCTCACTAAAGATGGTCTCAATAACGGCGGTAAAAAGATTACCAATGTAGCTGAGGGTACTGATCCTAATGATGCAGTCAATGTTAATCAGTTGAAAAAAGCGACTGATGCAGCGACTACTACAGTAACTGCCGGCAACAATATCACTGTTACACCAACTACTAATCCTAATGGTTCCACGAATTATGAAGTTGGTCTTAAAGATCAAGTGACATTGGGTTCAGATCCTACGAAACAAATCGCGCTTGATGGTACTACAGGTACGATCAAGGCCGGCGATAAGGTAACAATCGATGGCAACAAAGGTAATATTACTGCAGGTAAAGTGGCGATCGATGGTGAAAATGGTATCATCAAGGCCGGAGATAAGGTGACTATCGACGGTAAAGACGGTAAGATTGATGCAGGTAAAATCGCTGTGGACGGTAAAGACGGCTATGTTACCGGATTGGAAAATAAAACATTTGATCCTGCTAATATCGTTAGCGGCCGAGCTGCCACGGAAGATCAATTAAAAGCATCTCATGACTCTTTAAATCAAAAGATTACCAATATGGGTGATGAAATCACGAAGAAAGGCATGGATTTTGCAGGTAATACAGGCGAGTTCCACCGTGATTTAGGTCAAAAGGTTACTATTAAAGGCGAAGGTACCGAAGCGGATGATAAATATTCCGGTGAAAATATCAAAACCGTAGCTGATCAAGCGGGTAACATCACCATCAAGATGGCGAAGAACATCAAAACCGATAGCGTAACTACTGATAAGGTGAAGGTCGGTAAAGATGGTCAAGACGGTGTTTCCATTACAGGTCCTAACGGTGCTGACGGTACAGATGGAAAGGTAGGCATTTCCGGTAAAGACGGTAAAGATGCTGTATCTATGTCCGGTAAAAACGGCATTGGTCATATCGGATTAAACGGTAAAGATGGACGCAGTGCTGATATCACCGTTGAAAAAGGCGATCCTAACCTTGATGATAAAGAAATCACTCGCATCAAGTATAAAGATGAAGATGGTACGACTCATCAAGTGGCAACCAAAGACGACGGCATGAAATACGGTGGTGACAGCGGTAACGTTATCAAGAAGAAGCTTAACACTCAAGTCAATGTTAAGGGTGGCATTTCCGATGAAAGTAAATTAGTGGATGAGGCTAATATCGGTGTTGTTTCCGATGGCACAGATACCTTGAAATTGCGCTTGGCAAAAGACTTGCAAGGTCTTAACACTGTAAATGCTAATACAGTCAATGCTACAACCGTTAATGCTACAACAGTAAAAACAGGTGACAGTAGCTTAACTAATAACGGTTTGACTATCGAAAACGGTACAGCCGGTAAGCCTGTTTCTGTTACTAAAGACGGTTTGGACAACGGTGGCAACAAGATTATAAACGTAGCACCTGGCGAAGTTTCCGCAAACAGCACAGATGCTGTAAACGGCAGCCAATTATATGGTTTAAGTGGTCGCGTTTCTAAATTAGGTACACAGATTAACCGTGTAGGTGCTAGTGCCGCTGCATTAGCCGGTTTACATCCGCTAGACTTCGATCCTGATGATAAATGGGATTTCGCGGCTTCCTATGGTAATTACAAAGGCACAAATGCCGTTGCTATTGGTGCATACTATCGTCCTAATGAAGACACTATGGTCAGCGTAGGCGGTTCTTTCAGTGGCGGCGAAAACATGCTTAACGTAGGGGTAAGCTGGAAATTTAGTCAAAATAATACGGTATCTCGTTCACGCGTTTCCGTAGCAAAAGACGTGTTGGGCTTGAAACAACAAGTAGAAATGTTGACTAAGAAATTAGAAGCTTATGAATCCGGTCAAGCTCCGGTTCCTGGAAACGGCTCTCGTCATGCCATGGTATTCCCTGATGTTCCTGAAAATCACTGGGCATATCAATATGTTAAGACATTGGGAGAACGTGGATACTTACAAGGTTATCCTGATGGAGAATTCAAAGGCGATCGTACGTTAACACGTTATGAATATGCGGCTATTATCTATAGAGCATTACAAAATGGTGCACCTGTAGATGGAAATATGGCTCGTTCTGTTGATGAATTCGGCTCCGAACTCGAATCTATTAGAAATATCGATAGATTCCGTGTGGATCGTGTGTCCGGCGGCGATAATGATCGCAATAAGGTAGAACGTATTCGCATCAACGATAAAGACGATGTTGACCAAAACGACTACAGAGATAACTATGGATCTCGCATTGAAAAAACAAAATAATCGATGTATCATAGCATATTATTAGGGAAATGAAATACTATTTCTCACTAAGAAAAAGGAAATGACATAGCATTTCTCACTAAAAAAGAGATGGCTGATCAAAGGAGATTGGCCATCTCTTTTTGTATTCATATGGAAAGTTTATGAAGTAAAATTAATAAATGATATATGTTATATTAGACGTTTTGCTCTCTTTGTTAAAACGGTTTAGCCTATATTTATGAGGTTTTGCAACGAGTTATGTAAAACGTTTACAAATTTTTTCAATGTGCTATAATATTCATGTAATTATCATGATTTTGTGATAAAAGTTTTGCCGATGGAGACGAAGTTAATGTTTATGAAATGGGGATTGAACGATATGAACAAACGGAAACGTTTATTAACACTGTTGATTAACGGTGTATTAATGTCTAGTCTTTGCATTGCCTACGCGGCACCTGATAATAATCCGGGTTCTGGTAACGGTGTGGCTATTGGTACAGGTAGTAATGCACCAAAAGCGGAAAACGTGGCTATTGGTAAGGGTGCCCTTATTAAGTATTCCAATGGTGCGAGTGATGCTACAGGTGATGTTGCTGTAGGTAATGGTGCTTATATCGACAACTACGCCAGCCAAGGCGGTAGTGTTGCCATCGGTAAAAATGCAAAAATTGAAAACATGACAGGTGGCGTTGAAGCAAGCTTTGCTCTAGGTCAAACGACTTACAGCGGAAGTCTGTTCTCTTCTGTTAAAATCCCTGCAGACCCTACGAAGGTTGTGGGCAGTATTGCAATTGGTGATAATACATTTGCACGTACCGGCAGTACAATGATTGGTTCTCATAATTACAAAGGTAAGTTGGGTGATATCGATGTAGATAGTGCTACGACTAGAGAATATGCTCTTAATGTATATGCTACAACCATCGGTGCTAACAGCTTCAGCAATGGCGCTTTCACTACGAATACAGGTGTGTATAACATCATGTCTAGTGAATATACCGGTGGACGTTTTTCAAACCCGTTCAAGAACTTTGGTGCTACGATTACTGGTTCATTAAACAGCATTGAATCACAAACTGCTAATAACCGGTATGCAGGTATTGCGAACAGTATCGTAGGTACAGCGAATAGAACATTTAATTCCAACGGTTCCATCGTAATGGGTGCCGGCAATGAGATTACAAATTCCATTACTACTATTTCGGCTCCAAATGATGGTGGTAATTCTGCCAAGGCGTTAGCAGATAACTTGCGTGGTGCTATTAAAAACTCTAAGAGTGGCGGTGCTACCATGGCTCTCGGCGGTGGTAATAAGGCCGATTATACATTGCGTACATCCATAATCGGTGTGAACAACACGATCACGGGTGCTAAGGGTGATGAAAGCACCAATAACCTTTCCATGGGTGTTGATAATACAGCGGATAAGGTTAAAAATACAACCGTAATCGGTACGAAAAATAATATAACTAACTCTACAGGGACGCTCGTTCTTGGCGATAAACGTACCGTGACGGACGCTAACCATGCGGTTATCATGGGCTCCAGCGATAACGGCACAACGATGAATGTCGATGATGCGGTAGCTGTAGGCCACAATACAGATGTTTCCGTAGCAGGTGGTGCCGCTATCGCTAGTGAAGCAAAGGCCGGCGTTGATAAAGGTGAAGTTGGATATGATCCAAGTACAAAGGCTGCATCCACTGAAACGAACGCTACATGGAAATCGACGCGTGCTGCAGTATCTGTCGGCGATGTGGACAATGGTGTGACTAGACAAATTACGTCTGTAGCAGCCGGTTCAAAAGATACAGATGCTGTTAACGTGGCACAACTTAAACAATTACAAAACCAAGTAAATTCTGTTGGTTCAACAACTGTTAGCGCAGGTAATCACATCAAAGTAGATGCTACGACAAACGGCAATGTTAAGGACTACAAGGTTAGCTTGGCTGATGATATTACTAATCAAATCAACAATAACACAACGAATATCACGAACATTCAAGGTGATGTTAATAACATTAAACAAGATGTAACTAACATTCAAAATAATATTACAAATATCGGTCAAAATATTTCTCGTTTCGATAGAAAAATCAATCGAGGTGTAGCAGGTGCTGCCGCTCTTGCCGCTTTACATCCATTGGATTTCGATCCTGATGCAAAATGGGATTTCGCAGCCGGTTATGGTCATTTCCACGATGGTAATGCCGCTGCATTGGGTGCTTTCTATCGCCCTAATGAAGATGTACAACTCAGCATCGGCTCCACATTGGGTAATGGTGAAACCGTTGTTAATGCCGGTCTTTCCGTGAAAGTCGGCGCTCATAGCAATGTATCCCGTTCCCGCGTAGCTGTTGGCAAGGAAGTGTTGGAACTTAAGAAAACTGTAGCCGTACAAAATGCACAAATTCAAAAATTGACTGCCATCATCAATAGCTTGGCAGGCATGAATATGAAGGCGGATCGCACAACATTGTTCCCGGATGTACCTAGCAATCACTGGGCTTATGATGCAGTATATGCACTTTCTGAACGTGGATTGGTAGAAGGGTATCCTGACGGTACATTCGGCGGAGACCGCATGATGACTCGTTATGAATTCGCTCAAATCGTATACCGTGCTATTCAGAACGGTGTAAGCGTAGATGAACGTCTCGTAACGGAATTTGGTCCTGAAATGGCGTTGTTCCGCGTGGACACAGTTGCAAAAGACGCTAACGGTCAACCAACTATCGAACGTGTCAGAGTTAACAAAAAATAATTAATCAGATACCGTATTGAGTTTTATTTATATTGATTGATGTATCGCATATTGATTAATAGGTATAAATTATATTAGGAATAATATAATTAAAGACTTATATACTACCATACTATCTGATTAAAATAGACAATAAATAGGGTAGTAACTGTCGAAGTTGCTACCCCATTTTATTATTGTCTTTAGACTGGTTCGAGACGTAGTCGCGAATCATAAAACCACCCGCTATGCGGGTGCGGCAACGAAAGTTATACAAAAAAATCACCTTGCTTAAGTATAATGTAGGTGTTCAAGCCGC
>NZ_CALLVP010000063.1 GCF_938010505.1 uncultured Veillonella sp.
AACTATACATCCTATTATAAGATATTCTATGTATAAAAACTACAAAAACCCCGTCTATATCTTAGATATAGACGGGGTTTAATGACTCTATTAGTCACCTAGTTCTGATACGAACCATATTATTTTTTCAAAGATGCTGTAATACGTTGAGTATCGCGAGCAATCATGATTTCTTCGTTTGTAGGGATTACAAAGATTTTAACTCTAGAGCCTTCTGCACTGATTTCTTGTTCTTTACCACGAATATTATTGCGTTCGGAGTCAATGCGAGTACCCAAGTATTCTAAGCCGTTACAGATAGCATCGCGGTTACCGATACCATTTTCACCGATACCTGCAGTAAATACGATAGCGTCAACACCGCCCATAACTGCTGCAAACGCACCAATTACACGACGAACTTTGTAATGGAACATATTCAATGCTAATTGAGCATGTTTGTGACCCTTAGCTGCCGCTTCTTCGATTTCACGGAAGTCATTAGACACCCCAGAAATACCCAATACGCCAGATTTTTTGTTCATTACAGTGTCAACTTCTTCATAAGTCATACCTGTTTTATCCATCAAGAATGGTACGATAGCTGGGTCAATATCACCAGTACGAGTACCCATGATTAAACCAGACAATGGAGTGAAGCCCATTGTAGTATCGATGGAACGGCCACCTTTAATAGCAGCAACAGAAGAACCGTTACCCAAGTGACATGTGATAATACGAAGATCAGACATGTGTTTACCCATCAATTCAGCGCAACGTTGTGCAACATATTTGTGGGATGTACCATGGAAACCATAACGACGGATGCCATAGTTTTCATAGTATTCGTAAGGAAGCGCATACATGTAAGCTTCTTTAGGCATTGTTTGATGGAATGCAGTATCAAATACGCCAACTTGTGGTACATTTGGCATGATAGCTTGGCAAGCTTCAATACCTTGAATATTTGGAGGATTGTGCAATGGTGCCAAGGAGCAGCATTCATTCAATGCATCCATAACAGCTGGAGTGATTAATACGGAGTCAGCGAACTTTTCAGCACCATGTACTACACGGTGACCAACAGCGTCGATTTCGTCCATAGATTTAATTACACCAAACTCAGCATCAACTAAAATATCAAGTAAGATGCGAAGTGCTTCTTTATGGTTCAAAATTGGTTCAACGCGTTCTAATTTGTCTGCGTTAGGACGTTTGTGAGTGAAGATAGCATCTTGATCACCAATCTTTTCAAAAAGACCTTTTGCCAATTCTGTTTCAGTTGTCATATCAAGTAATTGATATTTCAAGGAAGAACTACCGCAGTTAACTACTAATACGTTCATCGATTAACCCTCTTTCTGTTGCGTAACTTGAATCTTGTTTTGAATTTCTTTGCTGATATCAGCACCTACCTGATCCTTCTCAGGATATTGGTAGATTATATTCCACAATACGCCATGATCTAAGAATACGTATTGAGAAAATCTAAATGTTTGTCCTTGCGTTGTATATGTCACATCAAGCTTCTTAGCAGATGTACCTTGTAAAGCCGCGGACTCCTCCTTGATGGTTGCGCCCATCTTAGTGAACTCAGTCTTACTGCGATTCAAAAACTCATCAACCGTAGGCAATAGCTTGTTATCACCAGCACGCAAAGCTTCAACTTCAATTACCATATGCTCTGTAACGGATCCATAAATATCGATTGGATATCCATCATCAGTCATATTTTTTGTGCTTTTACCCATTTCATAAGGCAAAGCAATGGTAATCTCAGATTGACCAACACGGATAACTTGATGGCCAAAACTATATGTATCCATTACATTATTTGAGCCACATCCCGCCATTGCTAGTAGAGCAACCCCGAGTAGAGCCCCTTGTAATGTGCGTTTCCAATTTTGTTTCATCATATACCTCACATCAATTCAGCATTTACAGTTAATTATAGCCTATAGAGACAAGAAAATCTATACTAAACTTAATATTTACACACAATATTACCTATCTAAATAAGCCTTTTATTTAGATATAATGAAATGTTGTTTACAGTATTTACTTGCTTTGTTACACTAACACTAATGAAAGGAGACACTATGAAAACAATCGGTATTATCTGTGAATACAATCCATTTCACAATGGACATACTCATCAATTACATACCTTAGCACAAGAGCATCCAGATGCGCTGCGCATTTGTATCATGAGTGGCTCCTTTGTGCAACGAGGCGAACCTGCTATTTTTTCTAAATTTGATCGTGCTCGTTGGGCTATTCTTGGTGGTGCAGACATCGTTATTGAGCTACCTACGCTCTATGCTTTGGGTAGTGCACAACTTTTTGGAACAGGTGCTATTCGTATGGTAAAAGCTTTACATATCGACGCCCTTTCCTTTGGTTCTGAAACAGCTAATCTAGATGCACTCGTAGATATAGCTAAAAGTATGGATTGTGAAAATACTCAAACAGTATTGCACACCTATATTAACGAAGGTATGTCCTATGGCTCTGCCTTTCGTAAAGCCCTTAATACAGAGATGCTCAACACACCCAATGCACTATTAGGACTTGAATATATTCGAGCAGGACTTAACTATCATCCTTCCTTACAATACATGCCAATCTTACGCACATCAGATCATCACGAAGCAAACATTACAAAAGCTCTCCCTTCTGGTACAGCATTACGTAAACTTATAACAAATATGGCTACGGGTAGTAACAATTGTAATATAAACAGTATCTACACTTCTACAAATATGGATACAACGACCAGTGCGAGTACAAATACCAATACAAATTCAAATTCAAATGTAAATTCAACTGCAACTACAATAACAAAATTTAATACAGCAAATTGTAAACTAGAATTACAACTTCAGTCAATCGTTCCTAAGACTATTGCAGACGATATGACTAATATACTTTCTAATGGTGCTTATGTAAACTATAATCGCTACTTTGATATGGTCCACACCTTAAGTCGTCGTACATCAACTAAGGAGCTACAAAGCATCGGAGATTTCAACGAAGGCATTGAACACTTATGGACCAAAGCAGCCCAACAAGCTACGTGGGACTTGGCTATGGAGCATATAAAATCAAAGCGCTATACCTATGCACGTTTACAACGGATGGGGGCCTATCTCACGTTAGGAATCCAAAAAGCTGTATTACAAACAGCTATGCAGGAAGGTCCACAATATGCTCGTTTACTTGCCTTCAACGATAGAGGTCGTCAATGGCTTCGAAATGATTTTGAAATACCACTTATTCAAAAATGGGCCAAAGCACCTAATGAATTAAATACATTGGGACAAACAATGCATCAAATCGATACATTAGCTACAGACGTACAGGCCCTATGCTTCCATAATGAAATCAAACGAATGGGCCATATGGACTACACCTATACGCCACAATACATAAGATAAGATTAGATTAGATTAGAAAGTAATTCAACAGTAATAAGCTAATAATAAGCAAAACTTCAATCTAATAGGAACAATCTGCACATAAATATAAGAGTCGAATAATTTAAGTTTATTAAGATAAACCATCTCAATATGCTAATACTCAAAAAGGGGTTACAATACAGGTTATTCCTGTATTGTAACCCCTTCTTCACCATCCAGATCAGCGACGGCAACGCGTACGCTTTCAAGATGCGATGTAGGAATATTTTTACCTACATAATCTGCTCGTATAGGCAACTCACGATGACCACGGTCGACTAGTACAGCCAGTTGAATAGATGTAGGTCTACCAGCCGTCATCAATGCATTTAAAGCAGCACGAATGGTACGACCCGTATATAACACATCATCTACGAGGATAATCGTCTTTTCCGTTGTATCAATCATACATGGTTCACCCTCTTTAGGACGAGCATCACGATCATCACGATACACTGCAACGTTCAAGGATTCACAATCAATATGAATGCCTTCAATGCGCTCAATTTCAGCTTGTAAACGCTTCGCCAAAATGACACCACGCCGTTCAATACCTACAATCAGCGCATTAGACAAACCTTTATTTCGTTCTAGAATTTCATGACTAATACGACGAATCGCACGCATAATAGCATCTTGATCCATCAATAAACGTTTCTTTTCCATATATTCGTCCTTACAGCATAAAATATTTCTATGCTCCTATATTCAAATAAGCAGTAAAAACTAGGTATTAAAAATCAAAGAAAACTATAACCTATTTTCTCTTATCTTCACGATAAGTCTTAGCAAATTCCAAGCACGCCTCAAAGTCAGCTGGTACCGGTGCCTCAAAGTGCATCTCTTCACCTGTAATAGGATGTTTAACATCTAAAGATCTAGAATGTAATGCTTGCCCTTCAATTGGGAAATCCATGCGGCGATATCCATAGAATGGATCATTAACGACAGGATGCCCTATATGAGCAAAATGAACCCGAATTTGATGAGTTCTACCAGTCTCCAAATTACATTCTACCAATGTTTGGTGACCATATCGTTCAAGAACCTTAAAATGAGTTACTGCATCTTTACTATTCTCAAAAACCACTGCCATTTTCATGCGATCTTTAGGATGTCGTCCAATAGGAGCCTTGATGGTACCCTTCTCTTCTACGATATTACCTTGTACTAGCGCCCAATAAGTACGCTTTGCAGAATGTTCTTTTACTTGTTCTGCTAAACCAATGTGAGCAGCATCATTTTTTGCGGCCATCATAACACCAGACGTATCTTTATCTAAGCGATGCACTATGCCAGGTCTAATTTCACCATTGATTCCAGACAAGTCCTTGCAATGGAATAGTAAGGCATTTACAAGGGTGCCCGAATAATTTCCTACTGCAGGATGAACCACCATACCTCGAGGCTTATTTACAATAACGATATCATGATCTTCGTATAGATAATCCAAAGGAATATCCTCCGGTTTAACCTCTACAGATTCCGGTTCTGGGATTTCCACATGAATTACAGTATCAGGTGTAAGCCGAAGATTGGCCTTTCCAACTTTACCACCTACTGTAACATGACCATCTTTAATTAAACTTTGAATATAGCTACGAGAGCCTTCCATCTGCTCTGTTAAAAATACATCCAGTCTCATGCCTTCTTGCTCAGCACTTACAATATATTCATTCATCCCCTACTCCTCTATGAGTTAAGTATACTACATATAACAGATTTACCTATTCTTCAGATCGATACCCTGTTAAACTCTATTGGTGAAAGTTACTCATGGTCCTCTTTCAATGTAAACAAATAATATACAACAAAAACCACTCCAACACAGATACCGATATCTGCAACATTAAAAATAGGCCATATACGGAAATCAAAAAAATCCACTACCCCATGAATCATATAACGGTCAATGCCATTACCAATAGCCCCAGAAACTAATAAGGCAGATCCAATTTGCAAGGTCCAAGGCCCCTTAGATAATCGCTTCCAGTAATAGGCGCAAACAGCTAGTAAAATAACAGCTACTAGTAAAAAGAACCATCGTTGATTCGCTAACATCCCAAAAGCTGCCCCGCGATTAATAATATAGGTGAGATGAAATACGTTAGGAATAACAGGTAAAGACTCTCCTAACAAAAAATGATTCATTATATAATATTTAGTTAATTGGTCTAGTAATAACCAAATGATAAGTACAGTATAAAACAAGATTAACTCCCTTACTATAATATATATCTTAATAGTCCTATTATACTAAGTAACACAAATTTAGGCAAAATAAAAAGCCCCTCAACGAGGGGCGTATTTTATTTGTGGATTACTCAGCAGAAATTACAGATACTGGGCAAACGGATTCGCAAGAACCGCAATCGATGCAAGCATCGCCAATTTCGTATTTAGTTTCGCCTTCAGTAATGCAGGATACTGGGCAAACAGATGCGCAAGAACCACATTTAATGCAACCATCAGCAATAACTCTCATAATTAGGACCTCCATCAAAAAATATAAATCAGAACTTTTTATTATCATTTAGAAAGGCACTTGCCTCAACTTATGTTCTCATTATCACACAGTTCTAATTGAAAGTCAAATGAAAATGATAAATAAACGTATAATTTTTGCATAACAATTGTTCCTTTTTATCATAAAAAGCCTATATTTATCTGCATTTTGATATTTCTTTTCATTTAACTAACTGAGTATAATACTCAATAATTGAGAATGCACTTATTATCATTTTAATTAAAATACGTAGTATTATACTAGGAATTCAATTATCAATATTCATTATCATTGATATATTTTATTGTCTTTTTAAATTAGGATAATTTGATCCAGTCAAAATTTTCCAAGACTCGCCAAAAGTTCCTAGTAAATTTTGATTATAACCATAAGTATTACTTAAATCAGCCTCTTCCCAATTTTGTGTTGTCGAATTATATATATAAACAACATTCCAAGGATCATTATAATTTCTTGAAAACTGCATTTGACTATGTTTTATATTTTGTGCAGGAAAGATCCATGAAAAATCTTTGTCTAACACCAATCCATATACAGTATTCACTGAAAATGAAATCCCTTCTTCCGTTTCTTTAAGAACCTTTACAGAGTTTTTATCAATATAAGAACCATAATTCATATGTCCATAAGTTAGGATATAATTAGGATCACCATTTAAATGTTCTGGATAGGAATAAGCTTCTGAATTTCCCCCTACAAATACACCAAGTGCCAAAGTTAATACTGTTGCTATAATTCTTTTTTTCATATTAACCTCCATAAAATTCAAATAACTCTCCTATAACTACATTATATATCATCAAGTTAAATTTTATAATCGTAATTTTTATTATTATATATTAACAAAACGATTTCATAGAGATTATAGTAATCCTAATTTAATATTAAACATAATAAAGTTAATATCTTTATAATTAGAGCTCCTCTTAATATAAGTGATTATATAACTTGCGACTACATCATGAATTAGTCTAAATACAAAAAAATCGAGATAAAAAATGAGGTCGAATCATAAGATTCGACCTCATATATGCTCTTATAGTAGAGTAACCTATCCCCTATTATTTACCAGGGAAGAATGGCCATACCATTGGGATAATAATTAAGCTTACTACGAAGCAAACTAGAATCAATGGAACACCAGCTTTTACATAGTCCATAAATCTGTATTGACCAGGACCAAGTACTAATGTATTTGGAGGTGTACCTACAGGTGTACC
>NZ_CALLVP010000064.1 GCF_938010505.1 uncultured Veillonella sp.
TAGTGTCGAAATGTATTAGCAAAGCCGTAATTTGCCAGTAAGGAGGCGATTCCAATGAAAGAGTACAGTAGTGATAAAATTAGAAACGTTGCTGTTGTTTCCCACGATGGTGCGGGCAAAACAGCTCTTGTTGAATCCTTGTTGTTAACCTCTGGTGCGGTTGATTTCGTAGGTAAAGGTCAAGATAATAAACATATTATGGACTTTGAGCCGGAAGAAATTAAACGTAATGTAACTATTCAATTGGGTATGGCGCCATGTGAGTGGCATGACCATAAGGTTAACTTCGTTGACACTCCAGGTTACAACGAATTCCATGGCGAAGTTCGTGCCGCTTTGCGTGCGTGCGATGGCATGTTGATGGTGCTCTCCTCCACATCTGGTGTAGAAACTGACACAGTTCGCGCATGGGATTATGCAGTGGAATTACAAATGCCTCGCATGGCATTTATCAATAAAATGGATGTCGATGGTGCTGATTTCTTCGGTACTATTGAAAGAATGCGGGAATTATTTGGCAAAGGCATTATGCCGTTGCAGATTCCTATCGGTGAAGGCGCCGATTTTGAAGGCGTTGTAGACGTAGCAAAAATGACTGCGTTTACTTATAAGGACGGCCAACCAACAGAGGTCGCTGTACCAGCTCACCTTATCGAAAAGGCTCAAGAAATTCGGGAAATGACCGTAGAAGCCGCGGCTGAAGGTAGCGATGAGTTGTTGGAAAAATATTTAGAAGGCGAAGAATTATCCTTAGAGGAAATCCGCCAAGGCTTGCGTGAAGGGATGATTAGTGGCCGTGTGTGCCCAATCATGTGTGGCAGTGCCACATCTCGTATTGGCTTAGATCAAGTATTGGATCGTATGATCCGCTACATGCCGGATGCAACTAAAAAAGTGATGACCGCAACTGATGCGGAAACCGGCGAACAACGTGCAATACACGTAGATAAACCATTAACTGCTTTCGTATTCAAAACGTTGTTAGACCCATTCGCAGGCAAACAAAGCTTTGTACGTATCTTCTCTGGTGAACTGAAAGAAGGCGATCGCCTTTATGATGTAAACCAAGGTGTAGAAGAAAAATGGGGCAAGATGGTTACCCTTATTGGGAAGCAACAAATCCCTGTATCTGCTGCAAAAGCTGGCGATATCGTAGTGATACCGAAATTGGCCAATGCTAAGACCGGCGATACATTAACGGCTCCTGACTTTAAGGTGACATACGATGCTATCCGTTTCCCTCAACCTCTATACACTGTGGCTATGGAGCCAGTGAAAAAAGGTGAGGAGGAAAAATTAGCGAGTGCTGTTCTTAAAGTGGCAGAAGAAGATCCTACTTGTGTAGTAGTGAAAAATGCTGAAGCTCGCCAATTACAAATCGATTGTATGGGCGAAGTACATCTTGAGCATATCCTCAACAAAATGGACCGTAAATACGGCGTACAAGCTAAACTTGTGACTCCATATATTCCGTACCGCGAAACTATCAAAGGCTCCGCTGAAACCGAGTCTAAATATAAGAAACAAAGTGGCGGTCATGGTCAATATGGTCACGTTAAGATTCAAGTGGATCCATTATATGATGGTAGCGAATTTGCATTCGTAGACAAAATTTTTGGTGGTGCTGTACCTAAACAATACATACCAGCAGTGGAAAAGGGTGCCAAAGAAACCCTAGATAAAGGCCTAATTGCAGGATATCCTATGATTGGCGTGCAAGTGACACTCTTGGATGGATCTTACCACAGCGTAGACTCCTCAGAGTTAGCATTTAAAGTAGCTACGTCACAGGCTATCAAGGATGTGATCCCTAAGGCGAAACCAGTCCTATTAGAACCAATCTATGAAGTTAACGTGTTTGCACCAGATGCTTTCATGGGCGATATCATGGGTGATTTGAATAGTCGTCGAGGTCGTGTATTGGGCATGGAACAAAGTGAAAGAACAGGTATTTCTGTTGTTAAAGCACAAGTACCATTGGCTGAAATAGCCGATTATGTGACTGCATTGCGCTCTATCACACAAGGACAAGGTGTATTTAACCGTCAGTTCTATACATATGAAGAGGTTCCACATAAGCAAGCGGAAGAAATTATCGCTGCTCATAAAACTCAAGAATAAAGTAATGGCCACATGCTGTATTTAATACAGTTTGAATCTTTACAACTGAATAGACAATTGCATACTGTAACAACTTAATAATGTAACAATTTAATAGCGTAATGATTGACGAAAGTCATAAATTTGAATAGTATTTTACTGAAGCCCTCCATATATGTAGCGTATGGAGGGCTTTTACATAAGAGAATAGCTAGTTCTTTATGTATATATGTGCTAACATAAAAGGTAATATAATAGTTTCCATGTGGTGACCATATCCATAGATATTGTGAAAGGATTGCATATGTTTTTCTCAAGCATTACCGCAGATTATACAAAAATGGGTTATCCTAAAGCCATCGTGCGCGCTTTGGATTTCTTGAAACATGCAGATTTGAAAGCTTTGGCTGGGGGGCGTCATGCCATTGAGGGCGACATGATGTACGCCAACGTAGACGATGTAGAAACAAAACTATTTGAAACTACAAAACCGGAATCTCATCGTAATTATGTAGATATTCAATTTATGGTGAGCGGAGAGGAAAATATGGGCTTTTTCGTAGATAAAGGCCTGGTAAAACCTGTGGAGTCCTATCCTGATCGAGATTGCTATTTCTATCCTAATGAGGCCGTTGATGAAGGGCAGATTCATTGCCCAGAAGGGTACTACACTGTATTCTTCCCTTCTGATGTTCATCGGCCCTTGCTTGCTGTAAACGATAAACCTATCAAAATCCGTAAGGTGGTTGTGAAAGTTCACGTATCTTTGCTCGGTGAGTAGTATGAAACAATATGAAGTTATTGGTGTTATTATAACTCTATTGGGGGCTGTTTTATGGGGTGTATCAGGTGCATCTGTACAGTTCTTAAGCAATTTTAGAAATATGAATTTGGAATGGCTAGTAACTATGCGATTGATTACAGCAGGTTTACTAACTGTTATTTATGCATGGTTTAGATTTGGAAATTCTATCTTTAATGTATTTCATAGTGTAAAAGATACGCTAGGACTCATTGTTTTTGGCGTATTTGGTATGGCCTTATGCCAATATACATATTTTAAATCGATTGCTTTAGCTGGAGCTGGCATTGCAACGGTATTGCAATATCTGGCGCCATCTATGATTATTATTTACCTGCTAGCTCGTTATGGTAAACGACCGTCTAAGGGCGAGATTGTTTCTGTTATACTTGCTTTAGTAGGGACTATTTGTTTGATGGGCAATGATGATGGCCTTTCTATTGAAAGCTTTCCTTTAATGGTTCTCGTATGGGGGCTTTTATCTGCTGTCGGTGTAGCCATATATAGCATTTCTCCTGTTGATTTACTCTATAAATATGGTACATTACCTATTGTAGGCTTTGGGATGCTCATTAGCGGTATTATTGCGGCTATACTATTCCATCAACCAAACTCTTATGCGGTTTGGGATGTATGGACAGTGATTGGTTGTTTCAATGTTATATTCCTTGGCACGATAGTATCTTTTAATGCCTATTTAGAAGGGGTTAAAAGAATTGGGGCAGTACCGGGGTCTATTTTGTCATCTATTGAGCCTATTTCGGCGGCTTTCTTTAGCTGGGCTTTTTTAGGAAATGAATTTAGTCTCTTGGGTTTAATCGGTATGGCTATGATCATTTCCACCGTTGTTATTATTGCTTTAGAGAAACGTAAATAAATAATACTTACTCTAAAACTAGTTTATAAATTTAATCTATAAAATTAGTCTATAAAATAAATCTATAAATTTAATCTATGAGGTTTCGCTTCTGCGTATTGCAGTAGTGGGACCTCTTTGATATTATGTATATATTGTGAAATTTTTCGTAATGGGAGGAACACATGGAGGAAAAGCAATGGAAAGGCATGGGCCTAGCCATTATGGGAGCTTTGTTTTGGGGACTTTCAGGTACATCTGTTCAATTTCTTGAAAGTGCAAAGCATATTAATGTAGAGTGGTTACTAGAGGTGCGTTTGCTCGTAGCAGGGATATTAACCATTGGCCTTGCCTATCTACGAGATGGAAAGCGTATTTTTTCTATTTTTAAAGAGCCAAAAGATATTGGGAAGCTATTGATATTTGGCGTACTTGGAATCGCTTTGGCTCAATATACATACTTTAGAGCCATCGCCATTTCAGGGGTAGGGGTTGCTACAGTGCTTCAATACGTAGCGCCGACGATGATTATTATTTATTTATTCTTGCGGTATTTAAAAAAGCCATCTACGCCGGAGCTGTTTTGTATACTACTTGCTTTGGTGGGGACGATCTGTATTGTCATGCAAGAGGGTTTAGATATCTCATCCTTTAATGAAAAGGTCTTGTTCTGGGGGCTCGTATCGGCTGCTAGCATTTGTGTATATACATTACAGCCTATTGAACTGTTAAAAACATATGGCACCACCGCTATTGTAGGTTTTGCTATGTTTATCTGTGGCATCTTATCTGTTATCATGTTCCAACAATTTGATTCGGAAGCTATCGTGGATGAAATGACTTTGTTAGGTCTCTTTGCGATTATTATTTTGGGCACCGTGGTATCCTTTAATGCCTATATGGAAGGGATAAGGCTCATTGGCGCCGTACAAGGATCTATTCTTTCATCTTTAGAGCCAATCTCTGCCGCTTTGTTCGGCTGGGCGCTCCTAGGGAATGAGTTTACTGTCATCGGTATTTTCGGTATGATATGTATCCTTGCCACCGTATTCATCATCGCATGGGATAGACAACGAACTATTAAACGAGAAGTACTGGCAAAACTAAATAAAATAGAAATTGTTTAGTCTATCAAATTCTAGAATCGTAACTTACAAATGTTGAGAAGTATATTCTATGAATTGTTAAAGGTGACTCTATAAAACCTATATTTTTATGGCTATTATGTATTGTCATAGAAGTATAGGTTTTTGTTATTTTATAGATTTAGCCTATTGGTTTTATACTAGATGAGTGAGATTAGTGACTAGGATCTAGAGTCTTATTACTAGTGACCTCTAAACCATTAATTACTTTGTGGCTCATAGATTATATTGTATACATGCGCCCTTTGGTTGACTATTTACATATCAATTCATATAGTAAATGTATACGTGATTATTAGTTTGTTAAGGAGGTATTTATGTCTGTAAAAGATTTTGTGCAACAACGACGCGATGCGTTAATCGCTATGCGTCGCGACTTTCATATGTACCCTGAGCCTGCTTGGCTTGAGTATCGATCTGCTACGAAGGTGGCGGATACGCTTATTTCTTTGGGCTATGATGTGGCGTTAGGAGCAGATGTACTCGATTTAGATTCTCGCATGGGATTGCCTAGCGATGAGGTTATGAAAGCTGCTATGGATCGCGCCATCGAAGAAGGTGCCAATCCTGAACTTGTAGAAAAAATGGGCTATGGCAAAACGGCTATTGTCGCAACTATGAAGTTCGGTGGCGAAGGTCCCGTAGTAGCATTTCGTGTAGATATGGACTCCAATGATGTCATTGAAGCTAAAGATGATAACCATCTGCCTGTAAAGGAAGGCTTCCGTTCTTGTCATGATAAGGCGATGCATGCCTGTGGTCATGATGCACATATGACGATGGGGTTAGGTCTTGCCGAATACTTGGCTACTCACAAGGATGAATTCAAAGGAACTATTAAACTCATTTTCCAACCAGCAGAGGAAGGCGTGCGCGGTGCTAAAGCGATGGCGGAAGCGGGCGTTGTGGATGATGTAGATTTGATGTTCGGCATGCATATTGGGTTTAACGAAAATCTATCCAATTGTTTTGCATGTAGCGATCATGGCTTCCTAGCTACAACAAAACTTGATGCGGTGTTCCGCGGTTATTCTGCTCATGCTGGGGGCTCTCCAGAAAAAGCACAAAATGCAATGCTCGCTGGGTGTACAGCGGTGCTTAACTTACAAGCCATCGCTCGCCATAGCCAAGGGGCTTCTCGCATGAATGTAGGTGTTTTTGAAAGCGGTACAGGCCGCAATGTGACGCCTGATGTGGCAGTTCTTAAACTAGAAACTCGTGGTGCCACTACAGACATCAATGACTACATGATTGAACGAGCAAAGACTATCATTAAAAGTGCTGCAGAAATGCACGATTGTACCTTTGAAATCACAAAACAAGGAGAAACTCCTGCAGGTCGCATCAGCGATGATTTAGCTCGTGAGGTGCAAGCTATCGTGGAGCCATTTGGTATTTTTAAAGAGGTTCCATTCGATTACAGCGGTGGCGGTAGTGAAGATTGTGCGTACTTCTTGAACCGTGTCATTGATCGCGGCGGTAGAGCAACCTACATGGTAGTAGGCTCTGCTATTAAAGCGCCACATCACAATCCACTCTTTGATATCGATGA
This sequence comes from uncultured Veillonella sp., assembly GCF_938010505.1. Lineage (GTDB taxonomy): Bacteria > Bacillota > Negativicutes > Veillonellales > Veillonellaceae > Veillonella. The sequence continues at coordinate 6,456 of NZ_CALLVP010000064.1, forward strand.
AGAAGATATGTTAAACGGTATCGTCGCGTTAGGGACCATTGCGGCTCACTATTTAAAATAAGATTTATTGACTGATAAGTTAATTTCTAAATAGTGATTCGATTTATCTATGATGTAGCTTATAGTTATTCTGTAGCTCACGGTTATTCTGTAGTACTAGTAGTATGGATATGGTATGCAATTGCAAATATGTATGATATTCAATTGATACCATATGGTTTGTCGGTAATTGATGTATTCGATTGTGAGGTGTTATATGATTCAACGAGAGCGATTAGTTAAAGATTTTGATGCTATGGCCCAATTGACAGCACCTGGTGAGGGCATTAATCGCCTTGCTTTCACCGATGCAGACTGGGAAGGGCGTCAATATATTATAGATCGCATGATTGATGCGGGTTTATCCGTTGAAATAGACGATTTTGGTAATGTCATTGGCTATAAGATTGGTAAGAAACCAGATTTACCAGTTGTCATGGTAGGGTCTCATACAGATAGCGTACCCAATGGAGGCAATTACGATGGTGTGGTGGGCGTGTTATCTGCCATTGAAGTAATTCGTAGCATGGCTGACGATGGTTATGAACATGACCATACCATCGCTGTGGTATCCTTCATGTGTGAAGAGTCCGGTCGCTTTGGGGATGCTACACTAGGTAGTAAGGCCATGCGTGGTGAATTAAGATTACAAGACTTACACCGATTGGTAGATAAACAAGGAATTTCCTTATACGAAGCATTGAAAGGTCGCAACTTAAATCCCGATGGGATTGAAGAAATGGAATATAAACGACCTGTAAAGTCTTTCACAGAAATTCATATAGAACAAGGCAAGGTGCTGGAGCACGAACAGAAATCGATTGGCATTGTGACTGGTATTGCTGCGCCAGAGCGATTCTATGTGACCATTCGGGGTAATGCCGATCATAGTGGCGCTACGCCGATGAACTTGCGTCATGATGCCCTATGTGGAGCCTCAAAAATCATCCTCGGCATCGAGGAGATTGCATCCATGCAAGAGGAGCCACCCGTGGTGGGTACTGTCGGCGTTGTGGAAGTTATGCCAGGGGCGATGAATGTTATCCCTGGAGCTGTGAAGCTAGGGGTAGATATTCGCAGCATATCTAAGGTAGCTCGCAATTCTGTAGTCACTCTCATTAAGGAATTTATCGATATTACTGCAGAAAAACGGGGATTATTTTATACAATTGAAACAATTGCACAGGACCATCCAGTGGAGATGCACCCTGCGATGATTCGAGAAATCGAAGAGGCTGTTAAGTCTGTAGGTGTAGAATATATGACTATGCCGAGCGGTGCCGGTCATGATGCGATGCATTGGGCGGAGGCAGTTCCTACGGGAATGATTTTTATTCCATGTCGTGACGGCATCAGTCATAATCCTGCAGAATTTGCTGAAATGGATGATATCGTAACGGGTGCAGAGGTACTTGATAAGGTGCTTAGAAAACTTAGCTTGGAAGAAACAAAGCTTGTTTAATATACTTCTTTATGTAGTTATGTAGATAAGTAGTTATATAGTTATATGATTATACTGTATATAATTAAGTGATTACTTTTACTATTGTTAGGCCTATTAGGTGTAAGACATAGATAGGACTATTGTATTTTGTATTTAGTGTTGTTAGTTGTGTATTGGGTGTAAAGTGTTTATAGAGGGGATATAGCTATCTTGCATCCTATGTACACGGATAGGAGAGTTATGGTTATTACAGGTATTGTTATCGTAGTAGCGACGTTTATCGCTATTATTAAACAGTTTGAAACACGGCTCGTTTTATTATTATCGGGATTATTGATGTGCTTTATTGGGGGCAATCTTGGAGCTGGTACGACAGCCTTTGTAAAAGAACTTACAAATCCAGGTCTTGTACCGACTATCTGTACGGTACTTGGCTTTAGCTACGTTATGGAATATACAAAATGTACGGAGCATATGGTGTATTTCATTTCCGCAGGGCTTAAAAAGATGACTAAAATCATCATCCCAGGTGCCGTTATTATTACATTCTTAATTAATATTGCATTGCCAACAGCGGCAGGTTGTGCCGCTGCCGTAGGTGCGCTATTGATTCCGGCTTTAATTCGTTCTGGTGTGCACCCAGCGATGGCTGGTTCTGCTATCTTCTTAGGTACATGGGGGAGCTCCTTGAGCCCAGGGCTTATGTTCAACCCTCAAGTAGCGCAACTGGCGGGGGTAGACGTAATGACAGTTATTGCGAGCTTCTCCATGCAAGCAATTATCGGTATCGTAGTGGCCGCTATTTTGCTTAATATCGTTGCTATCGTTAAGAAGGAGCATACAGGGTATGTGATGAAAAATGATACTGCAGAGGAAAGTAAAGAGTTTAAGGTAAATTACTTCTATGCTATTATCCCTATCATTCCACTTGTTATGCTTGTACTCGGTAGTAAACAAGTAGCGGTGATTCCAGAAGTTTCCGTTCCCGTTTCCATGCTCATCGGTACAGCTATTGGTATTGTTGCAGTTCGTCCTAATGTGACAGACGCTGTTAAGAAGTTTTTCCGCGGTACTGGGGATGGTATGTGTGATGTCGTTGGCCTTATGGCTGCAGCAGCATGCTTCACAGCAGGGATGCAACTCATCGGGCTTACTAGTGCCCTTATTGATGGCATGAAGAATTCTCAACAAATCGCCCAAATAGGGGCAGCCTTTGGTCCGTTCTTATTGGCTGTTATCTCTGGTTCTGGTAATGCGGCAGCTCTTGCCTTTAACGGTGCTGTAACACCTCATGCAGCAGACTTTGGTTTTGGTATTATGCAACTTGGATCCATGGCTCAAATCGGTGCTGGTATCGGTCGAAGCATGAGTCCTGTAGCAGGAGCAGGTATCATCATTGCGGGACTTGCAGGTATCAACCCTATGGAGATGGCGAAACGCAATGCCGTACCTTGTATTATTGCAACCGTAGTCATTATGCTATTGTTACTCTAGTTCAATAAAACTATATTGTAAAAGAAAACCC
>NZ_CALLVP010000065.1 GCF_938010505.1 uncultured Veillonella sp.
TTTTTACTGACCCCCAGTTTAACTGGGGGTTTAGTCATGCCTATTCGGCGTACAATAAAAACCAAAAGAGCTCCTTCAACGAGGAGCTCTTTTGGTTTTTGTGTAGTTACTGTGTGTAAGAGAGAGATTCTGATACAAATGTATTACATAGAGTGTGTGGCTCTACGGTGGCCATGAATGCACTTTCATGACCACGTACTCTTAAAGTATTCTGCTAGAAAGGGACTAATAGAATACTATTGGTTTTGTGTAGTTTGTGGTGCACCTTGACCAGTTGGTTGTTGTGGTACATTACCATTAGGTTGACCACCTGGAAGTGGTTGACCTTGTGGAGGTATTTGACCATTTGAGTCCATACGCCTCCCATTATTTGGTCTCATACCATCTTGATGCATCATTTGATTTTGACCATTTTGGTGCATATGCTTACCATTGTTTGGTCCCATACCACCTTGAGGCATCATTTGATTATTTCCATCCATCATATGTTTATCCATATACTTATTAGGACCATCATGTCTATGTGGTTTTCTAAACTGTTGTTCATTCGTTTTCATCCATTCACCGAAATTAGGTAAATCGTTAACTGCAAAAGATGTAACTGCTCCAACAGCACAGATGACTGTAAGAATAGCTGTTATTATAATTCGTCTCATAGTTCCTCCTTAATCTACATTATGGAAGTAACGTTCACGCACACCGCGAAGCTCAAGCCCTACAAAGATACATACAAGTCCTCCGAAGAGCCCTACACCGCCTAATGCTACTAGAGTCATAGTAGACATTGCAGGGAATGCAGTTATATGTTCAAAAGGTTGCCATGAACTACCTAATAAATATAAGATAGCTGGCGTAATGATAAATACAAGAACTCCTACAATATATGATAAAGTACTACCAATTGATAGTAATGTTTTAGAAGCCTTCTTAGCCATTCCAGGCAATTGTGGCAATAAACGTTCTTTATAATCATCAAATCTAGCATAGATTTCTTGCATATTAACGGATTTACTTTCACCACCATCTTGACTGGATGAATCTGTAATAATGCCTGCATCTACATAGGATGCATAGATTTCCTCTGGTGTTCCTAAGGATTTAATAATTTCACCATCGGTAAGGCCTTTTTCATAACCTACCGCAAAGTGTTCCTCATAAACCTCTATAATATTCTCTACATCGGCAACATGCGCCTTTTTAAAGATATTACGCAAAGCCTCCAAAAAGCTATTTTTGTTCATTATAGTCAACTCCTTTCAACAGGATATTGATAACACCAGAAAACTCATCCCATTCTTGGCGCATCTTATTGTATGCTGCACGACCATCGGCCGTAATGTGATAATATTTCCGAGATGGCCCCGTAGAGGACTCCTTCAAATACGTATCAACATACTTTTCTTTCTTTAATCTATTAAATAATGGATATATCGTTCCTTCTGAAATCTCAATATATTCCGAAATTGTACTTACGATTTCATATCCATAGCGATCGTCTTGTGTTAATAATGCTAGTACTAGCATGTCCATAACACCTTTTTTCAATTGAACTTGCATAGTTCCTCCCTTTAGGCCGTGCCTATCTGCCAATGTGAAAGCTCTCTTACGGTCACTATCATGTACTAACAAATATATAATATCACAAGGTACCTAGCAATGCAAGGTACCTTGTAAAAATAAAATCCCCATCTGAGGATGAGGATTTTATTTTTCTTCTGAGCATAGAGCACTTATTTCGAAGATGCTTGTCCTAATTTAAGCTGTGTGCTCTTCATTTTTCCGTTATGAGTATAGGATATTAAAATTGTATCTCCAGGGCTCTTAGCATCAATTTGCTCTTTTAATTCGAGTAATGTGGTAATATCCTTACCATCAATTTGCGCAATTGTATCCCCTTCTACTATACCTGCTTGTGCTACCGGACCATTAGGATCCAATTGTACAACAAGAAGTCCGTCCCCTTCATAACTTACATTATTACGAGCTGCTGTTTGACGATCTATCGCCCACACACCAATATAAGGACGAATAACTTTACCATTTTTAATAATAGAATCAACGATTGTCATCGCAGAATTAATTGGAATGGCAAAACCCATTCCTTCAATCCCCTCTTTAGAGATTTTGGCGCTATTGATACCAATTAACTCTCCGTCTGCATTAATGAGAGCACCACCTGAGTTACCAGGATTAATAGCTGCATCAGTTTGAATCAATGGGAATCGTTGGCCTTGTTCATCAATTGTACGTGCTAACGCACTAATAACACCAGCGGTAACGGAACCTTTAAACTCTAACCCCAAAGGATTGCCAATAGCAATTGCGGGCTCACCCACTTGTACGGAATCGGAGTCCCCAATTTTTATAGGTTTAATATCTTTTGGAGGTTTAATTTTTACAACCGCTAAATCCGTCTGTGAATCCGAACCTATAACAGTACCCGTCACGGTACTGCCGTCAGATAATGATATCGTAACCTCTCCATTTTTAGCCCCTGCCACAACATGTTTATTCGTTACAATATGGCCTTCATTGTCGATAAGGACACCAGATCCAACACCTTCTCCCGCATAGATAGTGCGATTAAAAATATCCTTTTGGAATACTTGTGTTGTAATCCCTACAACAGCTGGACCAGATTCTTTAACCGCTTGCACTACATAGGTATTACGCGTTTCAGTGATTGGCTTAGTCTGTTTTGATTGTTCTCTCACATTTGTTGGTTGCGTATTAACAGGGCTACCAAAGAAATAGTATCCGCCCCCTACACCAATTCCCAAAGCAAGAATACAAGCAGCCGCTGTTTTCTTATATTTTAAAAATTCCATGTATATCTCCTTATGTCTGTTCTTATAGTAAGTTACATATCTATTATAACGATTAACACTCTTTATAAATGTATTATACTTGTGTATCTATTGTAAATATATACTATAATATAGTATTACTTCATATATTCTAGTATTACTACTACATAACTCACTAGATTAATCACCCTCAAAAATCAATTTTATAAAATTGATTTTGATGAACCTATTATAGTACTCTAATCTACACAATGCAAGATAACAATTTATAACGAAACCCATAATGATATAACTACTGTAAACAATATATTTCGCTCAATAAAAACTTAGAGAATTCAGGAGAAACCACATAAATATGTTCACATCTACACAAATACATAAAAACATAAAGGGCATTCGCTAGCCGTCGCTAGCAAATGCCCTTTATGCATATAGTTTGAGAGTGTAAGGACTGTTGAGAGAGAGAGTATATGTGATCTAGATAAGCTTAAGAGAGAACTTATTAAGAGAGAGAAGTTTAAATATTACTTATCTAGAGTCATAGTCAGCCTTACTTAAATAAGTATACATGGAATATCTAAACTATCAAAGTAACTATATAAACAATTCTTAAATCTTTGATTATATTTCTATAATAAATCTCTACAAACTCATATCCTATCAACAGTCACGAACAACGTGAGTCTAATGTGAATATACATTTCAGTTATTAAACAAATTTATAACCTACACCCCATACTGTAATAATATGTTTACTATCGGATGGATTATCTTCAATTTCTTCACGTAAACGATTGATATGTACCGCTACAGTAGCATAGTCACCATAGGAATCGAGACCCCATACACGAGAGTATAATTCTTCCTTACTAAATACGATGTCACGGTTACGCATCAAGAATTCTAATAATTGGAATTCTTTCTTTTTGAGATGAACTTCTTTTTCATTCACCCATACTTTCATCATCTTAGGATCAAGGCGAATTTCATCGGACTGAATAGCATTAGTTTCCATTGCATCGCGCTCTGTCAAACGTTTATATTGCGCCAACATAGCTTTGATTTTTGCAATTAAAACAGATGGAGAAAATGGTTTTTCAATATAATCATCAGCGCCTACGCCTAAGCCACGGATTTTATCGATATCATCAAGACGAGCGGTTACCATAACGATTGGTACACGAACTTTGTCGCGAATTTGACGACAAACTTCAAAGCCATCCATTTCTGGCAGCATAACATCAAGAATAATAAGGTCCACAGGAGTATTCAATGCAGCCTCGATACCATCTGTACCATTAGTCATAATAGTTACATCATAGCCTGCCACCATTAAATAATCACGCTCAATATTGGCAATATCCAAATCGTCTTCAATAATTAAGATATGTTCACTCATGATTCTTCTCCTTGTTTAGGAAACTCTAATATAATGCGTAGACCATGTGGCCTTACATTTTCAATTACAACTCGGCCTTCAAAGATTTCCATAATTCGACGAATAATCGACAATCCTAGACCACTTCCTTCTTGTGGGTTCGTACGAGACGAATCCACACGATAGAATGGGCGCATCAGACGCTCTAGAGATTCTGGTGGTACCCCTGGGCCATCATCACTGATGACACAGTATACAAAATCATCATCACTTGTTACATCGATAACGCAATGACCAATATCGGCCATTTTATACTTAGCACTATTATTCAACACATTTTGTAAAACACGTTGTAATAATTGTGGGTTAGCATTGATAAAAGGTGTTTCTGTAGCTATTCGGGCCTTAATCTCAAGCCCCTTCGATTGATACGGAGCTAAATGATCTTCTACAAAATCACGTACATACTGGCCTAATTCAATTCGCTCAGATGGACGAGATTCTTTTTTGTAGTTCAACGTTGTTATGAGGAATAGCTCCTCCAACATAGAATCTAAATCATTAGCGCGCTTCAAAATGATACCCATGTATCGTTTTTGTTGCTCTTCCGTTGGTGCAATACCATCGCGAACACCTTCAGCATAAGCTTTTATAGCCGTTAATGGCGTTCGAATATCATGGGATATACCAGCAAGTAGCTCTTTTTGTTGTTCTTGTTCCATTTCAATCTGACGATTTGCCATTTCTAACGATTTTGTCATATTTTTAACGTGAATCATGATAAAGCGTGTAACAAATCGATTGATAGCAAAGAATGTAACAATAAAGAGCAATATGGAAACTACAATAATATAGAAAGATACGGATTCCATTAAGCTATCACTACCATGAGTAGCGCGCTTAATCGCAATATGGTATACGTAGGCGTGACGCCCATCATATTTCCGCATTTCATAAACAAAAGTATTGTTGGATTGATACACGATACCCTGTAATTCAGGGTTAACATCGATAAGACCAACAATGGCAGAAGCACTATAGATTTGTGGGTTGCCATAGTTATACACCATGTTCCCTTGATCAAGTACCTCTACATATACCTCCTTTGGATCGAGAAGACTATAGCTAGGTTTAACCAAACTATTAATCAAATCATTTTCTAACCCATAAAAGGTAATGGTTTCAGTTATTCGACTGACGCTTTTAAACTGCTGTTCCTGCTCAATACGCAAATAGTAACCGGCATTAGCCAATATGCGCAAACCTGTAAAGTATAGCAAAAACAAGATAATTGCTATTAAAATAGGTACAACAAACAGCACAACATTGGATATCCAAATTCGTATTTGTAAATTCACAGGATTACCTCAATATCATTAATAGTAGATACTTCTTATAGTTTACGCTATTTTTAATACTTAACGCAAGTATAATACTCAAAAATTCAATATATTATTCACATTTTCTTCATACACAGTTTATAATTGGTAGATTATACAAGGGTTCCTCCTCCCTTTTAATATCTAATATTTCCCATAATAATAATATTTTCACACGCATCCAGGTATCTTATAACGATATGAAACTTGGTCATATCTAACGTTTCATAGATACTTAGTCTCCTCGCTTAATCAGACTCTCTCTATACTATTTATAAAATAATTTAAAATATAATATATAAAATAACTACTAAATCTCTTCATTTAATACAACGAAGCACATGCTAGATTATACTATTTCTCCATGAGAATAGTTTAAATTTAGACATAAAAAAAGAGGATTCCTAAGAATCCTCTTTTAGAGTTTAAATTAACGACGATTAGCATCGAAGAAGTTAATAGCAACTTCTGGGAACATAGCGTAAGTCAATACGTCTTCGTCAGTGATACCATTGTAGCCTTTAGAAGCTAAATCTTGACGGTAACCTTCCAATTCAGGTTCGATAAGATCTGCTGGACGGCAAGTGATAGGTTGTTCGTCACCAATAACAGTTTGACGAATTTCGTCAGAAATAGTACCAGGCAACGCACCATATTTACCGCGTACAAGGTCTTTAACTTCGTTAGGAACCATTTTGTAACGGTCGCCCATCATAACGTTCATCATAGCCATTGTACCAACGATTTGGGATGTTGGAGTTACCAATGGAGGGAAACCTAAGTCTTCACGAACGCGTGGCATTTCATCCATAACGTCGAAGAAACGATCGCCCATACCCATTTCGTTCAATTGGTTTTGAGTATTAGACAACATACCGCCAGGAATTTGGTAACGACGAACAGCTGGGATTACATCACTAGCTGGTTTCAAGTTAAATTCTTCAGCGATTTGTTGTTTAACTTTACGGAAGTGATCAACTAATGGAATGAATTTATCAAGGTCAAGACCAAGATCATATTCAGTACCTTTGAACATTTCAATCATAGTTTCAGTAGCTGGTTGGCTAGTTGCATGAGCGAATGGGGAGATAGCAGTATCGATGATATCTACGCCAGCTTTAGCAGCTTCCCAGTATGCAGTGCTTGCAAGACCGCAAGTGAAATGGCTATGTAAATCGATTGGCAATTCGCCGAAACGTTTTTTGAAAGTAGAAACCAAATCATACGCATCAGCAGGGCCTAACAAACCAGACATATCTTTGATACAAAGGGAATCAGTACCCATTTCAACCAAAGTTTCAGCTACTTTCAAGAAGCTTTCAGTTGTGTGAACTGGAGAAATTGTATATACCATAGCGGATTGAACGTGCGCACCAGCTTTTTTAGAGTACTTAATAGCAGCTTCCATGTTGCGTGGGTCATTCAATGCGTCGAAAATACGGATACGGTCGATACCATTTTTAACAGCTGCACCACAGAATGCTTCTACTACATCATCAGAGTAGTGTTTATAGCCCAATAAGTTTTGGCCACGAAGTAACATTTGTAATGGAGTGTTTTTCAAGTTGGATTTCAATTTGCGAAGGCGTTCCCATGGATCTTCATTCAAGAAACGAAGACAGCTATCATAAGTAGCACCGCCCCAACACTCAAGAGCTTCGTAACCGATATCGTCTAAAAGACCAAGTACTGGTTCCATTTGCTCATAACGCATGCGTGTTGCCAAAACAGATTGATGACCGTCACGAAGAACGGTTTCGCAAATTCTTAATTTTTTAGCCATGTTAATCCTCCAAATCGAAATAGTCTGTGTATGTAACTTTATACACCCATCAAATAACTATCTCATACCTATTTTTTTTACGATTTTTTTGATGTCTGCTCACACAAGCTAAACACACTGCAAATCGTTAAGACATACTTATATTAGACTACTTATAGAATTCTTTGTCAACAACTACATTATGCCATTTACTCATAAATTCATGTGTAAAATGATGATTTTTTCGTGATGAAAATCACAAAAAACTGCTAAAAAGCTAGATTTTAACGTGTATTTTTAATCAAATCATATTCTTTGTAATTTTTCTTTTTAATAAGAAATCAAGGATTATATAGCAATAATTTTTTACTATTATCAAAATAATCATCAAACTATATCGGTATTTATAAATGTAGTAATTCGATAAACATCGGTACGCTTATAAGCTCATCAATTTTATTAATAACATAGGTGATATGTTTAAATGTATAAACATGCAAAAGAACCTGTCCATTTATGGACAGGTTCTGATGTGATCTTTAAAATTCAAGAATCTCCGGATATACAGCTTATTTCTCAGGCTTAACCTTTTTAGGCGCAGTTTCAAGGACAATATTTTTACCATCCCGTTTTACTTGAATGGAAAAGGCCCCTTCCCCTTCTTTAAAATACTCCATCTTGATATCGAGGAGCATTTTACCAATCATAGTCTCTACCTTTTCCGTTAAGAACTCACGGTAAAATGCATCTTCCTTTTGCTTTGGACTTTGATGAACAACCGGTTTCTTAGCAGCCCGTTCCATATCGAGCATAGTATCTTCAAAATTATCTGTATCTTTAAAATTTTTCATCATATCCGCATCGGATAAACCTTTTTGAATTTTAAACTTTGCCATGTGTATCTCCTATCAGTTCGAAAATTGCTTTCTTTACACGTACTGGTTCAATACCAGACATACAATATTGATTAGGCTTAGGACAACGTCGTTTACGACACCCTAAACAATCTAATTCATCATTTACGAGCACCTTAAAGTCCCCCGTCAGAGGGCCCCATAATTTAGGATCTGTAGGACCAAAAAGTGCTACTACAGGCTTATTTAAAGCTAAAGCAATATGCAGAGCTCCAGTATCAGCAGTAACTACTACATCGCAACTTTCAATTAAAGCCCCTAACTCTTGAAGCGTCGTTTTCCCTAACATATTCAGTATAATTTTATCAATGCCCTCATCTGTTAGCGAGTCCATCAATGGTTTGTATTGAGTAGCCTCTTTAGGGCCACCTAAGCAAACAAAATTTGCTCTATATTGAAGGGATTTAATGAGGGAGTACCATTTTTCCTGAGGCCATTCTTTCGTTGCCCAAGACGTGCCTAATACAAGCCCAACTCGTAGAGGTGTATCCACCTCCCCACGATTCAAGGAAATGTCGTTATCAATCGTTTTCCACTGTTCTTCTGCCCAGCTCTGTAAATTTGATGACACCTGAAAATCCATATGGTACAGCTTATTAGCACTAGATTCATTTAGCGTGCAGTTCTCAACACCATCTTTAGCTAGATTAAGCGGTGTATCTAAATGTACATGTTCAGCAACAGCCATTGTTAACAGTTGAGCTACCTCAACATAGCGCTTAATCACATGATCTGTACTAGGCTTTGTTTTATGGTTAGTAAATAACCAATTCAACTCTTTTGTACCACCAAGGCCAAGTCGAATCGGGGCGTCTGAAGCCAATAGTACCAAACCTGTTATGAGTCGCCCTTGTACATCAATGGCTACGTCAAATCTATAAGGTTCTAATTTAGCCTTAAGCTCCCACCACATGCGCCACATTGTAGGGATATGTAGTTTTTTAGAATGTGCCTCGTATACATCCCGTTCCCAGGGAATTATTTCATCTACATAGGGATTGCCCTGTAAAAGCTCTACCATACTAGGCGTTACAATCCAATGCAACTTAGCATCAGGATACTGTTTCTTAATCCACCGCGCAGCAGGTGTAGCATGCAAAATATCACCTATGTAACTAAGGCGTACAAATAATATATTCATAGATATCCTTAGGGTACATACTATTATAGGAATAAAGCCTTTATAATGAAAGAACATTATAAAGGCTTTTTCTTAAGATTTCTTTTTACTACCACTACTATTGGATGATTTAGAAGATGTAGTATCTTCTGTTACCTTAGTAGTTTCTTCACTACCATTCTTAATGATGTTTTTTACATCTGATAATGTCAACTCATTAAATGTAGTAGGGTGATTGTATTTGTAAACTGGATTGAAGCCTACACCTAGTTTACCAGTGTAGACGGTCAATGCATTATTATCCTCATCAACACGAGCGATATAGATAGTTTTGTCCATATCAACACCGATAAAGCGGAAGCGCCCTTCAGGGTTGATAACACGCCAACCACCTTCAATGCCATTAAACATGAAGACATCCCCAGTTCTCACATTATCGTAGAAGAAGTTATCCTCATCGTAGAATACGCCGATATGACCGATATCAGTAGCTTGCATGTAAACACGACGTGTATCGTAGTTAGCATCGGTACGATAAATGCGATATGTATGTTCTTGAACTTTTACCTTCATATAAACCACATTCGTCGCTTCAGAGTACGCAGCATCTACGATTTTACTGCCCCGAGGCAAGTCTTCAAGTTTCGTATCAACTTCATGTTCTGGATCATCCGCATTAAGACGAGCCATGACAACATCTCTGGAGTCATATAAACCCATGATAGCATAGTTACGGTCTGGCATCCAGTTGAAGTAACTAATCGAACGCCCCTTCAAATCAATATTCGTAGGGGTACTTTCATTAGCCTTGTAAATTTTCAAAGAGTTTTCTGTAACAACGGCCATGAATTGACGGTCATAGGATACATATTTAGTGCCTTCCTTCACATCAGGGAAGTTTTTAGTATCATCTTTTGATGCGCCTGCTACGTTAAACTCTGTAGTCGGCGCAAACATATATTGATCAAGGTATAGGTATACCCCACCTTGCAGAAGAATACCTACCGCAAAGGCGCTCAGTACACGCGTAAAAGGTTTCATCTGTCCTCCTATTTCACGATAAACGCCGTTGGGATCATGCGTTCCCCTAACAAATCAGCTGGTTTATTTACTACTTTACCGTTGAGGTACAAAGTAGAACTAGAACCGCCATCTAAGTTTGCTGCAATGTAGCAACCTTTTTCAAAAAGAATATCTTGTACGTCACGCAAGGTAGCACCAATGGAATACCCTGGTTGGCGACCATCGATTACGAGGAATAGCACTGTACCATCTTTCTTTTGACCGATAGCAGTACGAGGACCTACACCCCAGCCACCATCACCTTCGGTAATCATCTTCTTACCATCGACGATAAGTGGTGGACCAAAGGTAATACCTTCCATGGCTTTCATATCACCTAGCTGAGTTTTATTATAATTACCAGCAATAAGGTTACCAGCTTTAGAGAAACCGACGAAGTCTACATCTTCATCAGGGCCTACATCCTTGCCGATAACGTACTCACCATCATGTAAAATAAAACCATATGGCAAACGGCCTGTACCAGTACCATTTGGATCATGGAAACCACCGCCATTAATAGCTGCTACAGCATTATTCATTTTTGCAATATTACTAGTGGTATCGCCTTTTTCTTGAATATTAGCCGCTGTACCAACTTGGATACGACGAGGGTCTGGAATTTCTAAAATATAGCCTACATAACGAGCAGACTGGATTTTTTCAAGATTTAAGCTCTTATCTTCACGAGCATTAAACTTGAATAAATCTTGACTTTTAACGACCCCAACAGTCCCCAAAATCGATTGTAATTCTTCGTCATTGAACAACCATGTAATGTAATGAGGATGACGAGATTGTAAAATAGCACCAATAACGGCACGCTTTACATTATTAAATGGTCCAAAGAGCACCACGAAGGGTGATGTGACAACGGTAAATAAGAACACCATAATGATGAACTTTACCCAATTCTTTTTGAACAATGTATTTCTCCTTATAAATCAGTGAAATGTTCAGTGCTAATGCGTTCTTCAAAATGCTTGATATCTACCGCATTACCTACCCAAACACGCAAAATATTATATGGATTATCACCCGTATGAGCCCAGCCAGACTTCATAGCCATGCCCATCTTGATACCAGCTTTCTTAGATGCCGAATCGGTGAATTCATTTTTATCTCCATATGGATAGCAGAACCAAGGATTATCCTTAATGCCTACTTCTTTAGCAAGTGCCTCTTGGGCCTTTGTGATATTTTCAATTTGTTTCACTTCGGACAATTGACCCATTTCTATATGTTGGAAACCATGATTGGAAATAGTGATACCATTTTTATGCATTTCACGCACTTGATCCCAAGTTAAACGCGTACCAATGTCGCCAGGATTGATAAAAACAGTTGCAGGGAATCCATATTCTTTCATGATTGGATATACGATAGAATATGTATCTGCATAACCATCATCAAAGGTCAAAACAACTGGTTTTTCAGGCACTGCAGCACCATTTACAACATATTCATACAATTGTTCCATCGTCAATGGATTGTAGCCGTTATCCTTGAGGAACTTCATTTGTTCTCTGAATAAATCCTCCCGAATAACTGCATCATTATCTTTGTCGTCGCCAACTTTATGATACATAAGGACAGGAATGCCCGATGGATGTACCATCTTAACTTCTTTTACAGGCGGTACTGAACTAGTAGGTTCTGTTTTTTGTGAAAGCACGCCACAACCTGCCACAACCATTGCCAATACCAAAACTAACAGTGTTACCAACGGAATCCGTTTCATAGGTCCTCCTCTATCAGAACACAATTATATACAGAATATTATAACATTTCCATGAAGAATAGTAAAAATTCCTCCATATAGGTATCATCTGAACAATGATTTATACTCTAAAGAGATTTATCACTTACTTATACTTTATGTTGTAATCTAGAAAAGAATGATTTAATATTTTAATTATAATGTTTCTTATTTAAACTATACGATTATTATATAAAGAATATAAAGGATTTCTTATGAAAAAACGCTTAAGCCTTATACAAATGGACGTCCATGTAAACGACGTGGAATACAACTATAATCGTGTTCAAGAGTTGCTCACGCAAGCTTTAGCTGAAAGTCCAGATATTATTGTTTTACCCGAAACATGGAACACAGGATTTCATCCATCTAAGGATTTAATCAATATTTCTGACAGAAACGGAGAAAGAACAAAAGATTTATTAAGTGCATTCTCTAAAGAGCACAATGTAAACATTGTGGGCGGCTCTGTAGCCGTAGCAAAAGAGGATTTAGTATTTAATACATCCTATGCTTACAACCGCGAAGGCAAGCTCGTAGGGGAATATTCCAAAATGCACGGATTCAGCCCTGCTAAAGAGGATTACTACTTTGCTAGCGGTACCCATACCACCCATTTCGAATTAGATGGTATTCCTTGCAGTACTGTCATTTGCTATGACATTCGTTTCCCTGAACTCGTTAGAATGGCGGCATTGCCTGGTACTGAACTGTTATTCGTACCCGCTCAGTGGCCAACCATGCGTTTACGTCACTGGCAAGTATTAAACGAAGTACGAGCCATTGAAAATCAACTCTTCCTATGTGCCGTAAACGGCTGTGGGACAGTGGGTCGTGTTCAAAGTACTGGTCATTCTGCCATATATGACCCATGGGGCACAAACCTTCTTGAAATGGATACCGTAGAAGGCATCTCATCTGTAGATATCGACCTCAACGTAGTAGAAGATATTCGCAATAAAATTAATATCTTTAGAGATCGTAAACCAGAGCTTTACAATCTATAAAATAAAGGCACATTGTTACTAAAACACCTTCTAAAATAGTCTTAATTTTGGAAAGCATTAATATGTAACAATGTGCTTTTTAATTATATTGTTTTAAATTCATATACTAAAACTCTATAAGCTTCCACATATCTTCTGGAACCTGTTCAAGAGGTTTATTTTTAGCTATTGCTTCTTTTAGAATGTCAATAGTATCTTGCACCTCTTGTTTATCCTTTGTATCTGGATCATGAAGGATGACACGATTTAAAGAATCTTTACCAAATTGCTTTAAATACTCTTTTTCCACTTGATTAAGTTCACGGCGTAAGTATTTCATAGCTATCACACCTCCTATATAAAAATCTAAAATATTTTATCATTCTAATCATTCCAATAGACCAACATAGTTTTTTATAACAATAATTATAAAATGATTTAAAGATTACCTCTATAAAAAACGGCGTATTAACGCCATTTTTTTGTTGCTTCTATATAGTAGTCGATAATAACTGGTCTAGTAATGCTGCTAATTTCTACATCGTCTACCTTTTCATCACGACCAAATGTAAATAGTTTGGCCATAATATCAGGTGTAATATATCGCGTATCTACGGCAGTGATTGGTTTAATTTGTGAAAGTTCATGTTTTGTAGCCATGTTAAAGCCCCATTCTCCAAAGGTGGGAACTTGAACATGATAGGGATATACAAAAAAACCTTCACTAGCCAATGTTTTATTGATACTCCAGAACACCTTAGGCGCATAGTACGGACTGGTAGATTGGACTACAAGAACACCACTTTCAGAAAGAGCATTGTAACATAAGCGATAGAAAATATTGCTATATAATTTACCAAGTGCTGCATTATTAGGATCTGGTAAATCAACGATAATCAGATCATATCGTTCTGAAGTACGCTCTAAAAATTTAAAGGCATCATCATTGATGATATGTACTCGCTCATCAGATAGTGAGCCTTGATTTAGTTCTACAATGAGCGGATTTGTTTTTGACACATCTGTCATAACCGCATCAAGGTCGACGAGCGTAATATTTACATCTCCATATTTCAAAAGCTCACGAGCGGCTAGGCCATCGCCACCACCAAGGATGAGGATGTTTTTAGGATATACTACCTGTGCCATAGGAATATGTACCAAGGCCTCATGGTAGCGATATTCATCCATCGACGAAAACTGTAAATTGCCATCGATAAATAAGCGAATATCATCTTTATGACGTGTAATGATAACCTTTTGATACTGTGATTGTTGAGAAAAAACTATGGTATCTCGATACAACCCATTTTCAATGTATTTTGATATGCTTTCAGAGGTAACCAAACCTACCGTTAAACTAAGGGCAATACCTATAGTGGCAAGTTTCAAGGCACGTCTAAAATGCAAATGATGTCGATAACGAATCACCACAATAGCTGCGGCCGTAATATTCAACAAACCACATAAAAAGGCAGAAGCCATATAACCGAGATAAGGTAATAACAGCAATGGAAACGCCACTGCCCCTACTAAACCACCGATGTAGTCAAAAGCAAAAACAGAGGACAACGTAACTCGTACATCCTTAGTATCCAGCTCTATAACACGTGCTAACAAGGGGATTTCCATCCCCACTAAACAACCTATGATAATCACCAACAGATACATAATAATCTGATAGGACACGATGTATAGATTGCCCAAGAATATAGCAAGTGCACTAATACCACCAACGACACCCACGGCTAATTCAATACCGATAAACCAGTCATACAAATGGGTTTTAATATATTTACTAAGATAGGAACCAAGCCCCATAGCGGCCATATATAGGCCAATAGTAATGGAGTATTGCCACACCGTATCGCCCGATATATAAGAGCTAATAGCGCCTATGATGAGCTCATAGCACAGTGAACAGCCCGATATAATAAAGGCCGTCAACAATAATAATCGGTGTGATTTCATCAGTGGATAGCTCCGGCAATTATGAGGGCACAACCCACAAAGATACCAAAGATCATAATGCCTGCCGCCGTATTCCCACGCATAATCTCTTCGGCTAAGGAATATTTACGGTGAAACGCATTAACCAAGAAAAATCCTACTAAGAATATAGCTATGCCAATAACAGAATACAAAAGGCTAGACACCAAGCCCTGTAAAAGATATTCCTCCACCGCTTGCGCTGATGGTGATTGAATAGCAGCGCGAACGATTTCGCCGATACCAATAAAGGATCCCGCACAAAGCCAAGCTACGGCACGATTGCCGCGCTTAATTTCAGTAGGGAAATCACCGGGAATAAAGACATCAATAATCCAATTACCAATAATCATCAGTATGATACCGATAAGGGAAAAGACAACCACATTTATAATATCTACGATATAAGGCATAATACCCTCCTACTATGTTTTAATAGCTTTTTTTAAACTGAAAATAATCGTGATTTACCTTAACAAATATTATTTGCCGGAGCTCGTACCCCCGCTATAACCGCCGCGACTGCCAGAACTACCATTACGAATACTGGTTGCATAAGATTCATATGGTGAATAACTATAATTATTCGCCTTAGATAAACGTGCTGCATCTGTAGTACCCGCACCATGACCCGTCGAATAGTCAGACTTATATGGATTCTTCGTTGGATCATAATCGGTATATGTGGATGAGGACTTATATTTTGTTTCATCTTGTCCATATCCGTTATACCAATACGAATTGCGATAGAACCAATAAGAGCGTGCACTTGAACGATAACCGCCATCATTATTATGATTGTACGCAGCTTCTCTACTTTCAATACGAACTAAAACTGTATTATCCGTAGAGATATAGACCGTAATATATTCATATTTAGTCAATAATGTTACTGTTTCCGTAGGAACCTTTTGCATCCCCTGTTGTTCTGATTGATATTTTGAAGCAACTGATATGTTATCATCTGTAATGTCTGTAAAAGCCGTGTTACCGTCTTGTGTAACTCGTTCAACCTCACCATCCAAGCCTTTAATGATATCTTGAGTCGTTTCATCAAGATTTAAAGATGATTGATAAATATCTGATTTCAGATTATTTGTGCCCGTAATGGATGTTACATATGTATATCGAGACGGATTGTCCTTAATATATTCAGATGCTGTATAAGGATGATTGAAAAAAGCACGTACATTATGCCACATGTGTATATCTAAATCAGGCGTATAAGCAAGAAAAATCACAATCATCCAAAAAGCAGGATAAAACCACTTTTTATAACGTTGTTGTTTCATGCGTTTCTGAATAACTTCACTAAACTCGGGATCAGTGTCTAAAGTCACATAGTCCTTGCTAATATAAAAGCCTTGCGAATACTCTGTTTCGTCATCCCACACTTCTATTGAAAATGTACTCGCTCCACTTTCAGTTTCATACTCTTCATAATCCGCCGAGTCACTTGTATCTACGTCTACATCACCCCAAACACCTCTAACTCGTTCACGTCCACTATCCACGAGCTTCATACCATCCGTGCTCATCCTACCACAAGGCTTTGTAAACTGATATTCGTTGCGGATTTCATCCCAGCTTAGCCAATATTCATCTTCACCAACATGTTTTAAAAGTTTATACTCAAACCATGTATCGCCATAGTCATCTTCGTATTTTATCTTCCCCAGAATGGTGTATAAATCGTTCCTGATACGCAACGTATCACCATAATTAAACTCCATAAATAGACCTCATAAAACACCTATACAAACGAAAATCATTAATTCAAAATCTAATTATTACAACATACCTTACTATGATTGTACACGGATTGTGAAAGCCTGCCAAACAACCAGATAAAAGAAAAGCTGTCAGCAATAATAATTGTTGTGATTACATCAACGGATAATTCTTCTAATAATAAGAACAGATACCACAATGATCCCAAGGACTATATTCCCAGCTACTATATAAGGCCATGTAAGGTCATCACGTATATCATGCAATATTTTTATATCAAAGATTGGCATATAAACTAGTAAGTTTGCAAAAATCCAAACTATGGGCCCTATAAACTTCATCTTCTTAGCAATATCCATTTTATCTAGAATAGACTCGGTTACCTCTACATCCTTTTCAACCGATACATATTCTTTATTGATATAAAAGCCTTTTAAATATTCCTTCCTATCGGACCATTCTTTAACAGAAAACGTATGTGTACCATTATTATTTTCATACTCTTTATAACGAGCAACATCAGAAGTATCTATATCCGTATCACCCCAAGTGCCTATTGCCATCTGATAACCACTATTCACAATTTTCATATCCGATGGTAACGCTTTTCCACACGACTTTGAAAACTGGTACGCCTCTCGCCTCTTATCCCAACTGAACCAAAACTCTGCGTTATTCTTATGTTTAATTAGCTTATACTCATACCAAATATCTCCATGAGTATCAATGTATCGTATCTTGCCTAGAATAGTATATAATTCCCTTCGGATACGTAGCGTCTCGCCATAATTAAAATCCATAACCGTCTCTCATATTGAAAATCATACATGTAAAATGTATATTACTTATTACTATGATTGTACACGGATTGTAAAAGCCTGCCAACACTTCTCAAATTTAAAAGAGAAGATAAACTCATTAAATGTATTTTAATATCAAAATAATGACAAAAAAGGACCTACAGTAAACTGTAGGTCCTTATATCTTGCTATATTTTTGTTTGATTTGATGTCATATATATCTATTATATATGAATCGCACTAATCTTCTATTTCTCGAATGTCATATTCAAGATTAAAAAATTTAATAAGCTTTAAAACATTATCTCGATTATAATTAGACGGAACTGGAATCAGTAATGTTTTATCACTATTAATATATACCGCTTTTACGTCTTCTCCCCAAACAAAATCAGGAAAACACTCAGCCAAACTAAGGTCTTCCCAAGTCTGGCTGCCAACAAGAAGAATTCCTTGACCTAATTTTCTTTGCATAGAACATATTACGTCCCACGCTTCGGCATAATCTGCTACGGGCACTGAATCTCTCATAAAATGTGGATTATGATTTAAAACTTTTAGCATTTCATCCACCTCCTATTATGTACCATAATTACACCATATTTTTAAATTGTATGCAATAGATTATTAACCAATCAGAACCACCCTTAAAAGATGAAACTGCTATTTAGAGTGGAATAAATACTAACGTATTCACATGATCTGCCATAATCTCCCCCTCAATAATCTTGCCCACTTATATTCACATAAACGCCTTAATATTTCACGTAAACTATTTCTGTATTGATTATATATAACTTTACGTCTATACTTAGGTGTAAATACTATGTGGTATTTGCATAACCATTTTGTGTGCGCAAGACTCTGTGTCTTTGTTGCCATATAAAATCACCTTTCTTTTGCATATAATGCGGCTTGAACACCTACATTATACTTAAGCAAGGTGATTTTTTATATAGCTTTCATTGCCACACCCGCATAACGGGTAGTTTTATGGCTCGCGACTACGTCGCGAACCAGTCTAAAGACAATAATAAAATAAGCCACCGCATCATATGCAGTGGCTATTATAACCCTCATATAAAAGGGGCAAATATTTATTATTTAAAGGGGCAAATAAGGGGCAAATTGTTGTTGCAATGCGTTACTCTTTATCTTTCAAATATCCTTGTAAATGCTTTATCTGTTACGATTTATTACAACTCGTTACAATCTGTTAATCAGCAAGTAGAAATGGTGCGGTTGGAGGGACTTGAACCCTCACGAGCGTACGCTCACCACCCCCTCAAGATGGCGTGTCTGCCATTCCACCACAACCGCATGGAATACAAATGGTGCCTCAGGACAGAATCGAACTGTCGACACACGGATTTTCAGTCCGTTGCTCTACCAACTGAGCTACCGAGGCATAAATGGCGACCCCGATCAGATTTGAACTGACGATCTTCGCCGTGACAGGGCGACATGTTAACCGCTACACCACGGGGCCGCGTATCAACTCTCGTTGACTACTTGTACATAATATCATGGATTTAAGACCATTGCAACTATTTTTTCAAAAAAATATTATTACAAAAGTATTAAAATTATTGATTATATTTGATAATCCCTACTTTATGGCTTTTATAAGGGAGTTTATCTACTAAATTAAACGTATTCATACTTTATCGCCACAATTCATCAGTTTTCGCATAAGTGCAAAATATCACAATATACTTTACTTCATATGCTACAATATGTATATAATCGGTATAAAAAATAACTATCTAGAAACATGAAAGGATTCGCTGTGAATAAGTTCAATTCAAAAGGTGTTATTATCGCCCTTATTATCGCTATTGTAGGCGCACTGGCTGCAGCATGGTACTTCTTGTGGTATGTGCCACATACACCGGCTTACACATTAAAAATCATTCACAAAGCAGTACAAGATAAAGATGCAGACGAAGTATTGCGCCACGTAGATATAAAATCCATCGTAAAAAATATCGTAGAGCGAGAAGGCAATAAGTATGTCGATACGTCTAATCCACTTGGTAAAGCTACAATAGCAGCCACAAAAACATTTGGACCTGCGCTTATCGAAGATGTATTGCGAAAGTATATCGAAGATCCAGATAGCTTTAAATCTGAGCCACCTACCAATAATACTACAACTCAAAACGATGATAATAAGTCCATGGTAGATCGCCTCGTAGAAGGTCGTCTATTTAAACAACACGATGTAGAAATTAAAGACTTAAAATCGGAAGATAATGGTAATACGGCTACCGTAACTGTAACGATACAAAACAATAAAAAGAATATGACAAAAGATGTAAGAGTTTTGATGCGTTACTTAGGGGACGGAACATGGGTTATTTACGATATTCCTGACATCGAGGACTTATATACGATCACCTGTAAGTAAACATCACTCAATATATAATTTAAAATACATCTATAAAGGATACCAGCCCTACAAAATCTCCAAAGCGAGCCAAGTTGATTTTGTAGGGCTGGTATCTTTTTTATATCACTTCATACCATATATTAGTTAACGATTAAAGTCTACGATTGCCAAGGTTACAGTTACTTGCGAAATAAGGCGTTGTGCATCATCAATCATATCAAAGCGCCAAACGTGGGAGGTTTTGCCTTTCAATAGTAGCGTACCTAAAGCTGTTAAATCTCCTTCGCATTTTACAGGGCGCAAGTGGTTCGCAGTTATAGACTGGCCTACACCAAATTTATGAGAGCCTACCAATTCATTGCTCATCATTCCTGCAATAATTTCTGCAAAAGCTAATGTAGCACCACCGTTTAAATAGCCTTGTGGTTGTTTGTGAAACTCAGTTAAATTCATTTTTGCAATACATGTGGTATCACTCGTCATACGAGGAGCATCAATTTGTAAGGATTCAATTAAATTCATAGTGTTCGTTTCTCCACACAATACGCGTCTAGTCTATCATCAAAGACTGTTACACCTAGTCCATCTCCATTGGGAACATGCATAACACCATTTTTAAATGTTAAATCTGGATAGATAAGATCTCGTTCAAAATATCTATTTGAGTCAGATAAATCACCTGCCATATAGGAATCTCCCAATGCAGCTAGTTGGACGTGAAGCATTTTAGAAACACCTGACTCAACCATGCTCCCTATCCAATATGGAATGTGACGTTCTCTACATAGATTAATAGCCGCCTTTGTTGGAATAAGGCCGCCCATTCGCCCTACTTTTACATTCAACACATCGATTAAGTCATATTCAATAGCATAGGACAAATCATCATACCCTAAGATGGACTCATCCAAACAAATTGGCGTATAGATTTTCCAATCACCATTATTAAGACGCTCCCACTTCCAATCTTTATAGGATTGAAGGGTTGTCATAGCAAAGGGTTCTTCAATACAAGTCAAGTTTAAATCATTATATTGGCGGACCTTTTCTATTTCATCATAGGAATAGCTTTGATTCGCATCAGCCGCTAAGACTAAATCTGGGTAATGTTTGCGAACTAAAGCTAGACGTTCATAACCATCTACAGGATTTACCTTTAATTTAATCCGCTTACAACCACTTATAACATGGCGCTCTACAATATCGAGTAATTTATCTATTGGTACATCACCGACAACGACACCACTTTCAATAGTATCTTGTAAAGCTTGTCCCATAATATAAGAAACAGAGTTTACACCTACCCGTTCGCAATGAAGATGAATGAGCGCATTTTCTAGAGCCGCAATGGCCATAGGCATATTATCTCGATTGAGCCAAAACTGTAATTGTCGAACATAGGTCATGAGCGGTTTAGGGCGCATCAAGCGCAAATTAAAGATATAATCATCTACTAAGGTTTTCCAACAGGTTTCTACGGTCTCAAATGTATAGAATGGCTCTGTGAAAGCTACGCATTCCCCATACCCTACATAACCTTGTTGATCCTCGATACGGATTACGATGGTTTCCCGCTCTTTTACCTCCCCCTTGGCGGTCTTGAAGTTAAAGTTCAGCGGCAATTTAAGGCGATATGTAGTTATACTTTTAAAGTTTAAAATATCATTCATAGGCGCCTCAATTTTCTAATTTCAGTTCATTGCGCAATATTTTTCCTGTTCCATTTCGAGGCAAAGCAGTCAAGACTTTTACATATTTTGGAACCTTATATTTTGCTAAAGAATTAGTCATAAAGTCTATAATGTCATCTGTAGTCATGCTTTTACCATCATGAAAGGCCACAAAGAGCGCTGGCACTTGCCCCCATTTATCATCCGGTACAGGAACAACCGCACATTCTTTCACTGCTGGTAATGTATACACTAAATCCTCTAGTTCCTTAGGGTAAATATTTTCACCCCCAGAAATGATGAGATCCTTACGGCGATTCAAAATATAAACAAAGCCATCCTCATCGATGTAACCAATATCATCTGTATTAAAGTCTCCATCGATAGGTTCCTTGTTGATATACCCAGACATAACCATCGGGCCAGTCAAATGAATTTCGCCTACCCCATCCGCATCAGGGTTATCGATGCGAACCTGCATACTAGGCAATGGCTTACCTACAGATTCTCGTTTATCAGGATAATCCAATACCGAGAAGGTCACGCTTTGACTAAAGGTTTCCGTCATACCGTAAGTCTTATAGATAGGCAAGGATTTCTTTTCACAAGCATCGATTAGCGCCATCGGAATGAACTCTCCACCAAGCAAGATAACACGTAATACATGGTGCGTAATATGCGGCTCTAATTGAGTCAAAATGGTAGGCACTAAGGACATCATATTGATTTGCTCAGTTTCTATGAGTTTTAGAACTTGAGCTTCATCATATTTAGACAAAATAGTGACAGCCATCCCATTATAAAGAGACCTCATCAAGATAGATAAACCACTCACATGAAACAGAGGCAGTACCATTAGCCAATTATCCTGCTCTGTTTTCCCTAGTACCTCTTGGGATGCTTGTACATGAGCTTTAATTTGTCCCCATCGAAGCGGTACAGCCTTAAATTGCCCCGTAGTAGCGCTCGTATTCATGATAGCAGCTATGTCTGTGTCCGCAAAGGTCCAATCAAAGGAGTCCTCGACTGCTAAATCTGATAGAATTCTTTCTAGAGTTTCAAACTCAATTGTAACAATTGAATTAGAGACCTCCGAATCAACGGAATGAGATAATTGATTTTCAACAGAATCTGATACTATAGGATCAACTAAATTTGATACTTGAGTTTCGATGGTATCAGGCAATTGATTACGTCGTTCTTTACTATGTAATACGGTGGTGATACCTAATTGATCCAATTGGTTCGCTATTTCGTTTGGCTTAAGATGTACATTGAGTAAAAGTACCTCTTTATGAACTAGCATAGCGCCCAACACATACATTGCCATGGTCACAGAGTTATCGGATACGATAGCCACACGAGATGCATCTAAAGGCGCTAAATTACGAGCTACATGAAGTACACCGCGGTATATATCGTTATAAGTATATTCATTTATACATTTACGATTAGGATAGTGCTGTGCACCATGGCGTAACCACTCCATCATCTCACCTCGTATCTAGATCTAATCACTAATAAGTAATCACTAATTACCAATAAGTAATAAGTAATAAGCAATAAATTAATAAATAATAAGTAGTAAGTAATAACTAAAATGTAATAATTGAACTATGATAAATAAAGAGATATTACAAGAAAGGCGCCTCATGTAGAGGCGCACTTGTCGTTTTAACAGTTAATATAATCCGTAATATAGGACTGTATCGACTCCCTATTAAGGGAATTTAGGGAATTGTTTGAAGTTAGGTTTGCGTTTTTCCTTGAACGCGTCGCGACCTTCTTTAGCTTCATCGATTGTGTAGTACATCAATGTAGCGTCCCCTGCAAATTGTTGTAAACCTGCAAGACCATCTGTATCGGCATTGAAGGCACCTTTCAACATGCGCAATGCCATTGGGGATAATTCAAGGATTTCGCTACACCATTGTACTGTTTCTTCTTCCAATTTATCGAATGGTACCACAGTATTAACCATGCCCATTTCATAAGCTTGAGCTGCAGTGTATTGTCGGCACAAGAACCATACTTCGCGAGCGCGTTTGTGACCGATCATGCGAGCCAAATAACCTGCCCCATAACCAGCATCGAAGGAACCTACACGAGGACCAGTTTGACCGAATTTAGCATTTTCAGAAGCGATGGTAAGGTCACATACGATGTGCAACACATGACCGCCACCGATAGCATAACCATTAACCATAGCGATAACAGGTTTAGGAATAACGCGAATCAAGCGTTGTAAATCGAGAACGTTCAAGCGAGGTACATTATCGTCACCTACATAACCACCGTGACCACGTACGCTTTGGTCACCGCCGGAGCAGAACGCTTCTTTATCTTCGCCTTTTCCGTGGTTAGCACCAGTCAATACGATTACGCCTACTTCGTTATCTTCACGAGCTACTGTGAAAGCATCAATTAACTCTATTACCGTTTTAGGACGGAATGCGTTGCGCACTTCTGGACGGTTAATAGTAATCTTTGCAATGCCATTATATGTTTCGTAAATTACATCTTCATAATTACGATCCAATACTTTCCAATCAAATTTGCTCATGGACTTAACCTTTCTTCTGTAAAAAATCTAACACCGCTCGTTCAAAAATCTGCGGTTTCTCTATATGTACATTATGCCCCGCCCCTTCGACGATGACATGATTAAATCTTGGCAACTTGCCAAATACATCTCTTCCTATTGTAGTATATTTTGTATCTAATGCGCCACTCACATATAAACCATTAACAGAGAATTTTTCTAATTTATCGCCTACATAAGACATTACGCCCTGCCCTGAGCCACGCAATGTACAGGCTAAGGCGTACGTGCTATTATTGGATCGACGTAGATAGATTAATTCCTCTACCCCTTCTGAAAGTTGTTTTTGACTTTCAAAAATAGGAACCTCTGCCCATCGTGTAGCAAACCAAGCGCCATCATGCTCTTCGATGTGACTCGCTAAGTCTTCATCAGCCTTACGGCGTTCAGCTCGCTCAACATCAGAAGCGATACCTACAGAGCCACTTTCAAGAACGATACCTTTGATTTCACGTTCGTAGTGCAAAGCATAAGAAAGCGCAATACGCGCACCCATGGAATAACCCATGAGGTAATAGCTTTCACCAACCATATGATAAATAACTGTATGCAAATCCTCTATCATTTGAGGAATTGTATAGGCCTTATCCTCATCAGGAATATCTGAATCACCATGGCCGATCAAATCGATACGGACCACACGATACCCCGGCAGATTAATAGAATCCCAAGTGTAGCTTGATTCAGAAAAACCATGGAAACATACAATGGGTTCACCGTCTCCAACCACAGTCAAACCGTAGCGGTACTCACCCAAGTCAAAATACATACGCTGAGCTGGATTACATAAAGCATTATCTACAATACTGCAAAAATACTGACTCATAGTAATGCCTCCATATCAACTGAAACTTTTGTATATTTCTTATGTAACTGTCGACTATATTCCCGGTCTGTAGGTATTTCAATGATATGAACACCAGATTCCGTGCTAACGTTAGCTAATACACGACTCAATTCATCAGGACTAGAGATTTTAGTGTGCCCACAGCCATAGAGTTTAGCGGCCCCACTATAATCTAAACCTTGTGACGTAGAGAACAAGTAATCAAAATGCTTTGTCCCCTTTTGTGGTAAGTATTCAAAAATGCCGCCTCCATCGTTATTATGCAAAATAATCGTCAAATTTAGATTATGCGTTTTAGCGACCGCTAAGCCGTTTAGATCATGGAACAAAGACAAATCTCCCGTTACAAGATATGTAGATTTACCATTTGTGGCAAGACCTAGTGCAGTTGAAACGGTACCATCAATACCATTAACACCACGATTACCGTAAAGAATAGCATCGGATTCACCAGAGAACCAGAAATAATCAAAGTCGCGAATGGTCATACTATTAGCCACTAGCACTTGGCTATTGTCAGGGATATGTTGTTGCAACTCGCGTATCGTGCGCCCTTCAAAACAGCTTGGTTCTTCTATGGCTGTACTTAGTTGAGCTTTACCAGCTGCTTCTAAACTTTGCCATCTATTAAGATATGCATTAGATTCGTTCTTTTCAGCGTACAAATGCGTAAACATATCGATGCTTGCTTGCATGTGTATGGTGGTTTTCCCCGTTGGATTCATGGAGTCCATTGTAGGATTTATCTCTATATACTCCACATTATCCCAACTTGCCACCATCTGTTGCACGCGTTTAGACACAACCATTTGGCCAAACTGAATCACGCAATCCGGCTTTAGTACAGGCCATAGGTCTTTATCGGCTAAAAATGCATCATACGTTGAAATCACAACATCAGGAGACTGTTTTTCCTGAGTCATATCTGTATCATTGCTACGATTGATATTAAATTCATGATTGGCATCAATAGCATCAGTCTTATGATAGCGTCTTACATTGGACAATGGATCCGCCAAGATAGGTGCTTGTAAGTTCTCCGCAAAGGAGTGAATAGATTCAACCTCATCTACATCGATTTGTGGACCAGCTAAAATAAGGACTTTCTTATATTGTGCAAGCAATGGATTAGTGTTATTAGTACTATTATCAGTAGTATTTTTAGTATAGCTTACATTTCTTATATTACTTGCTTTACTTACGTTACTTGGATTACTTGTATTATTACTTTTATTCTGGTAGCTGAATACATCACCGTAATTAGGTTTAAATACTTTGTAAGGGCTACGTCCCGCTTCAAAGTGTTTACCATCCAGTTCAGGCACTAAGGGCTCAAAGAGAGGTACATTGATATGAACGGGCCCTTTTTTAGTATCCATAGCTTTCATATACGCCTTGCGAGCTACTTGGCGTGGATATGTGTAGTAATGATCCTCTTGAGGCACCGCTAGTTCTTCGTAGTAATTTACAGCTGTACCAAAAATCTTTTGTTGATCTACTGTTTGTGGAGCCCCTACATGTAACAAAGTATGAGGTCGATCAGCAGATAATACGATAAGAGGTACCCCACTATATTGAGCCTCTAATATAGCGGGCAAATAATGAGCCTCTGCCGAACCAGATGTACAAACTAGTACAGTTGGTTTTTTATGAGCCTTTGCAATGCCAAGCGCCATAAAGCTAGCAGAGCGCTCATCTATATTCATATATGTTTCAAAGCCTTCATACTCCGTGAAAAGCATAGCCATCGTCGTAGAACGCGATCCAGGGCTAAACACTGCATGACGGACGCCGAGTTGGTAAAACTCATCTACCAAGGCAGCAATATATTCGTTCATTATATTCCCTTTCAACAACTTCTAAGGGTTTGGAAATGTATTATAACGCATCCAAAATAGTGCGCATTTTATTATTAGTTTCTGCATATTCTTCATCCGCATCAGAATCAGCGACAACGCCGCATCCAGCATAGGCATAAAGAATATTATTCATGATGAGTGCAGATCGAATAGCCACAACGACGATGCCGTCTCCCATGTCCTTCATAAAGCCAAAAGGCGCTGCATACATACCACGCTCATGAGCTTCGTACTTTTGTAGCAATGCCAACGCCTTTTCTCGCGGTTCACCGCCGAGAGCTGGTGTAGGATGTAGCAATTTTGCCCATTCCACGAGGGATTTTGTGCTATCCTTTGCGGTAATAATAGTGCGCAAGTGATAGAGATGAGCCAGCTCCATGATGCCCGTTTCACCTATGGTAACATCAGGTGTTATAGACTCCATTGTTTTCACGATACGATCGCGCACGATATTATGTTCAAAGAGATTTTTCTTATCTGTTAACAGTTGTTCCTTAGTCCACGCATTTGATCCATGTTTAGGAGCTGTCCCCGCCAAGGCATAACTGAGAATTTCACTACCTCGATGGCGAACTAGAATCTCTGGCGATGCGCCCACAAAGGTACGTCCATTCTTTTCGTAACCAAAGATAAAGCAATTTGGATTATTATCTACCAAATTTGCCAAAATACTCGCCACATTGTATGGTGTTTCGCTAGTGAACTGTACCTCTCGAGAAGAAACGACCTTTGTCATTTCACCACTGCTAATGCCGTCAGCGATAGCATTCATCAAACTATCCCAAGCAGCCTTATCATCACTAGTTTCCTTGTAGGTATGGCGAACTCGAGGCACCTCGAAATCTGTAATAGGGACGCTTTCACCAGCGTGCAAGTAGAAAGATTTCCCATTTTCTACGATGTAGTAATGGGTGAAAGCAATCATTTCATGGCCCATGCCAGCCCATTTGGGGTCCTTGGAGTTCTCAAAAAAAGTATCCCCATAAAACACGTAAGCGTAATTATGGCGGTCCTCATCATCTTTAACCGTCACCAGACGTTTAGCGCCTACAACGATGCGGTCACTTTGACGATCTACCCAGAATACGCGTTCTTCGTTGGGGAAATTCAGCCAAAAGGCTACCGGACTATTCAGTTCTAACGGTTCTTTATTATATATCATAGTTGTATATCGCTATAAAAAAATAAAATAGACTATAGTAAAAACACCTAACGTTTAGAAGATTTACTTCTACACGTCAGGCGTCATCAATAAGTTTCCAAATTTTTGAGATGAGCCTAACGCCATCACACGTCGATGGGCCCTCTTTATATCTAATTTATTATATCACAGGTAACCATTAAAATGTAGAAAATAAAAACCTCTACACCGCATGCGTTATGCATGAATGTAGAGGTTTTCATTATATTTAAAATGTTGTTACTTTATTTGAAAGCCTTAGCCCCAATATCTGTACGATATTGCATGCCTTCAAAGTCGATATGCGCTATACGTCCATAGGCTCTATCAAGTGCCGTTCTAAGGTCTTTGCCAAGACCGACAACACCGAGCACACGGCCGCCATTAGTGACATAGTTTTCACCAACAAGCTTTGTACCAGAGTGGAATACGATGGTTGTGTCATATTGTTTAATATCCCCACTGATGATATCGCCCTTTGATGAAGTTTCAGGATAACCCTTAGAAGCAAGGATAACGCAGGCCGCCGAGGAGTCTTTCCATTTCACCATATCAGCTGTCAATGTGCCCTTAGCACAAGCCATCATGATTTGACCTAAATCACTATCTAGTAGAGGCAATACAACTTGCGTTTCAGGGTCTCCAAATCGTGCATTGAACTCTACCACCTTAGGACCTTCGTCAGTAATCATAAGCCCAGCGTAGAGGCAGCCTACATACGGCATACCTTCCTTTTCCATAGCTGCTACCATAGGTTCCAAGATGGTTTTCATCGCTTCGACCCGCAATGCATCCGTAAGAACTGGTGCCGGCGCATAGGTACCCATGCCACCCGTATTAGGGCCTTTATCACCATCAAAGATGCGTTTATGATCTTGAGAGGCAATCATTGGAACAACGGTCTTACCATCTACAAAGGCTAATAAACTAGCCTCTTCACCTTCCATAAACTCTTCGATAACAACGGTGCTGCCTGCATCACCGAATCGATTACCGCTGAGCATATCTTCCACAGCTGCATTCGCTTCGTCGACGGTCATGGCTACTACAACACCCTTCCCTGCCGCCAAGCCGTCAGCTTTAACAACTATAGGAGCTCCTGTTTGAGCGATAAAAATTTTCGCTTCATCTACCTTGTGAAACACACCATACGCAGCAGTTGGAATGTTGTATTTTTTCATGAGATCCTTGGCAAACACCTTTGAGCCCTCTAGTTGAGCGGCGGCTTTGGATGGTCCAAAAACTGGAATTCCCACCTTATTGAGTACATCTGCTAAACCTGCTACCAAAGGGGCCTCAGGCCCAACAACAACTAAATCAACTTGATTCTCTTTTAAAAAGCTAATCAAATGATCGCTTTGTTGCCAATCGATGCCAACTAGCTCTGCACAATCTGACATGGCCGCGCTGCCAGGAATGGCGTATACCTTTGTTACGTTAGGGCTGATGGACAATCGCCACGCCAATGCATGTTCGCGGCCGCCGTTACCGATTACACATACTTTCATAAGTCCTCCATCGGCGCCTAAACGCCATCAAGTTCATAATAATATAAACACATAACGGGACCACGCCAAGCATCAATACTTCTTGACCGTACAATGGATATTTTACCCTGATAGTGTTTAACAATCCGCTAACAGTTCTTAACCAATTAATGTTTAAAGTGACGAATATTTGTAAATACCATGGCAATACCCGCTTCGTCAGCCGCTTTGATGGATTCTTCATCGCGAATAGAGCCACCTGGTTGAATAATAGCTGCAATGCCATGTTTTGCCGCTGTTTCTACGGTATCGCCAAAGGGGAAGAATGCATCGGATGCCAAAACAGCACCTTTTGCGGCTTCTCCGGCTTGTTCAAGAGCAATTTTTGCAGAGCCTACGCGATTCATTTGACCAGCCCCAACTCCAAGGGTACTCTTTTCATTAGAAATCAAAATAGCATTGGACTTTACATGTTTTACAAGTTTCCATGCAAATTCAAGGGCTTTCCATTGTTCCTCTGTCGGTTGTACCTTCGTAACAACTTTATAGTTAGCACGATCTTCTACAAGATCATCTTCTGTTTGCACTAATAAACCACCTGACACCTTTTTCACTGTCACTTGGCCAGATTCCGGCTTAGATAGCTCGATGAGGCGAATATTTTTCTTTGCTTCAAGGATTTCTAATGCTTCTTTTGTGAAAGTAGGTGCCATAATAACTTCTAAGAAAATTTTGCTCATTTCCTCCGCTGTACTTGCATCTACTTCACGATTTAAGGCTACGATGCCACCAAAGGCAGATACGGAATCTGCTTCGTAAGCATTTACATATGCATCATGTAATGTAGCTGCAGTAGCGGCACCACATGGGTTCGTATGCTTAATAATACATGCAGCTGGATTAGTAAACTCCCATACCATATTCCATGCCGCTTCCATGTCTACAATATTATTATAGGAAAGTTCTTTGCCATGTAGTTGTTTCAAAGCCCCCATGCCATGAGCTGTACCAATTTCTTTGTAGAATGCTGCTTGTTGATGCGGGTTTTCGCCATATCTAAGATTTGTCACCTTTTCATAAGCGCTCAAATATTCAGGAGGTGTAGGCCCTTCATTCAAGATTCCACTCATATAATTAGCGATAGCCACATCATAAGCCGCTGTATGAGCAAAGGCTTCTTTGGCAAGACCAAAGCGATATTCCTTAGTTAATTCTCCTTGGTCTTTGAGCATCTCCAAGATTTCATCGTAATGATTTGGATTTACTACGATGCCTACGTAAGCATGATTTTTTGCTGCAGAACGAACCATCGTAGGGCCACCGATATCGATATTTTCAATAGCTTCCTCCAAGGATACATTTGGTTTTGCAATGGTTTCACGGAATGGGTAAAGATTGACCACCACAAGATCAATTGGCTCAATACCATGATCAGCCATAGCTTGTTGATGTTCCGTATTATCGCGAATAGCTAAAATGCCTCCATGTACCTTTGGATGTAAAGTTTTTACTCGGCCATCCATCATTTCTGGAAAACCCGTTAAAGACTCAACAGCCTTTGCAGAAATGCCTGCATCGGTAATCGCCTTAAGCGTACCACCTGTAGAATAGATGGTTACACCTAAATTAGCTAAGCCTTTCGCAAAGTCTACAATCCCCTTTTTATCAGAAACACTTAGTAGTGCATTTTTAATCATGTAACCTCTCCATTTGCTTTCGCATATCAATCTTCAATGTAAACAACTCTATCTTTTATAGTGAGCTTATCCTCACAAAATAGTCGTAACGCCTCTTTATATGTTTTATGTTCAATAGGCAATAATCTATCACTCAAGGTATCTTCTGTATCGTCTGGTAATAGAGGAACTGTATTCTGCATGATAATAGGACCTGTATCCATTCCGGCATCAACAAAGTGTACCGTACAACCAGTTACCTTTACGCCCGCATCGATGGCTTGTTGATGCCCATGTAGTCCCGGAAAAGATGGCAACAAGGCAGGGTGGATATTTAAAATTCTATGCTCATAGTGCTCAATCAGTGGAGCCCCTACAATACGCATATATCCAGCCAAAACGATACCATCTACCTTATAGGGCTCTAACGCATCTAACTGGGCTTGTTCAAAGCTAGTTTTAGAATCATAGTCGCTACGCTCGATGACAATGAGTGGAATATTCCAAGGTTTAGAACGTTCAACAATCCCTGCATCACCGTGATCTGTAATGATAACTACAAACTCACCATTAATATATCCATCTTGCATGGCTTTATAAAGGGCTTCCCCATTGGAGCCTCTACCGCTTGCGAATAGAGCTAGACGTTTTCTAGCTACGGAACTAGTCATTAAATACCGCCCCTTTTACAACAACTGGACCTTCGCCTTTAACGATATGACCAATTTCATAAACCGCTTCATTACGACTTTCAAGATTTGCCTTTACTCGATCCACATCCGCAGCGTCCACTACGAGGATCATGCCAATGCCCATATTAAAAGTACGGTACATTTCATGCCAATCTACATTGCCCCATTCTTGTAGCTTTTCAAAAACTGGAAGGCGAGGCCATGTATCACAATCGATCTCTGCCGTTACTCCCGTAGGTAAGACGCGAGGAATATTTTCATAGAAACCGCCGCCCGTAATATGAACCATACCTTTAATTAAATCTTCTTTAATCAACGGTAATACAGCTTTAGGGTATAAGCGCGTTGGCGTTAATAATTCTTCTCCCAGTGTTTTGCCAAATTCAGGAATATCTTGATCAATAGAGAAACCCTTGTGATCAAATACAATTTTACGAACTAAAGAGAAACCGTTAGAGTGAACCCCAGAAGAAGGTAACCCAAGAATAACGTCTCCTGCCTTGATACTTTCACCAGTAATCAATTTAGGACGATCTACGATACCAACGGCAAAACCAGCTACATCATAATCCTCATCATCGTAGAAGCCTGCCATCTCAGCAGTTTCACCGCCTAGTAAAGCGCAGCCTGATTCTTCGCACGCCTCAGCTACACCACGTACGATATCCGCCACTTTTACAGGCTCTAGTTTGCCAACCGCAATATAATCAAGGAAGAATAAAGGTGTAGCACCTTGTACGAGGATATCATTAATACTCATAGCTACACAGTCTTGACCGATAGTATCATGTTTATCCATCATAATAGCGAGACGTAATTTGGTGCCCACCCCATCTGTACCAGATACGAGCATAGGATCAGACATAGCATGACCAGCTAAGGAATAGAGTCCCCCAAAACCACCTAAATCACCAACAACACCCGGTGTATACGTGCGTTTAACAGATTCTTTCATCAGTTCTACGGCGCGATTACCTGCATCGATATCAACACCTGCATCACGATAGGTTAAACTAGTTTTATTCGAGCACATATTTGACCCCTTCCTCTTGGTCCGCAGGAACCGCTACACTATAATCACCATTGAAACATGCAAAACATAAATCATCTGGCTTTACATCAGATACAGCACGACATAGGCCTTCACGAGACAAGTAATGTAATTTATCAGCCTTGATAAAATCTCTAATTTCATCCACTGTATGAGTAGCTGCTATAAGTTCTTTACGCACCGATGTATCAATGCCATAATGACAGGAATACTCAATAGTTGGAGAACTAATACACATATAAATCTCTTTAGCACCCGCCTCTTTTAGCATTTTTACAATGATACCACTCGTAGTACCGCGCACAATAGAATCATCAATAAGGACGATACGCTTACCTCCAACAATATGTGGTAATGCATTTAGCTTCATACGAACAGCTAATTCTCGTTCCTCTTGATTTGGTTTAATAAAGGTACGACCGCTATAACGGTTCTTAACTAAACCTTCTGCAAAAGGGATACCCGATGCACGAGCATAACCTAATGCAGCTGTTGTACCGGAATCCGGAATGGACATTACGATGTCCGCATCATACTTAGTTTCGTTATATAGTTCGCGGCCCATATTTAGCCGAGATTGATATACGGATTGACCATCGATATGACTATCGCCACGTGCAAAATAGATGTATTCAAAGACGCAAAGTTTTTTATCGATTTTTTCTGGTTCCGCATAGATAGTACTACGCACACCAGAGTCATCGATGATAACCATTTCACCAGGATCTATATGACGAATAAACTCTGCCTTAATCGCATCAAAAGCACAGCTTTCACTAGAGAGCACATAACCATTTTCAGTTTTACCTAAACAAAGTGGTCTAAATCCTTGAGGGTCTCGTACACCTACTAAAGAGTCGTTCGTAGTAATGACTAAAGAGAACGCCCCTTCAATTTGACGCGCCGCATCGGCAATCCGTTCCGCTTGTGTTTCTGCTTTAGAACGGGCTATCAGGTTTACGATAACCTCAGAATCCATCGTCGTTTGAAAGATGGAACCATCGGCTTCAAGACGTTTTCGAATAGATAAGGCATTCGTTAAGTTTCCATTGTGAGCCACCGCAATTTGACCGCCTTGGTAGTGAATAACCAAAGGTTGAATATTACGCGGATTATTGGACCCGGTCGTAGAGTACCGCACATGACCAGTCCCCATATAGCTTGGCAAAGATGGTAATTCTTTGATAGCCTCGGTCAACAAGCCCATGCCTTTTTTCAGTTCTACATCATGACTATCGGTAACAGCAATGCCCGCACTTTCTTGACCACGATGTTGGAGAGCAAATAGCCCCCAATATACATAGCGTGCTACATCAACGGTCCTATCATAGATGCCGAACACACCACACTCTTCGTGCCATTTATCAAAAACAGAATCGTAGTTCATCTTCCCCCCTATTAGGCACGCTCACCTGTAAGACGGAATAACATTTCCTTATACGCTTCTTCAATATTACCAAGATCTCGACGGAAACGGTCTTTGTCGAGTTTTTCACCAGTTGTAGCATCCCAGAAACGACATGTATCAGGAGAGATTTCATCACCTAATAATACCTCGCCTTTATGAGTGCCAAATTCTAATTTAAAATCTACAAGAGTTACGTTTTTAGTAGCCAAGAATTTTTTTAAAATATCGTTTACCTTTAAAGTAATAGTAGAGATTACGTCAAGTTGCTCTTGAGTAGCCCAACCAAGTGCAGTGATTTGGGATTCGTTGGCAAACGGATCGCCTAATTCATCGTTTTTATAGCAAAACTCAAGTATTGGATGTTTAAGTGGAGTTCCTTCTTCAATGCCAAAGCGTTTAGCCATAGAGCCAGCCGCAATATTACGAACGATAACTTCAAGAGGAACTATTTTTAATGTAAGTACTGTTTGGTTGCGATCATCTTCACGACGAACGAAATGAGTTGGTACGCCTTCTTTTTTCAACAATTCAAAGAAGAAAGAGGAAATTTTGTTATTCAACACGCCTTTACCAAGGATGGTGTCATGTTTTTCACCATTAAATGCAGTGGCATCATCTTTGTAATGAACGATGTACTCATCTTTGTTATCTGTTGCATATACTTGTTTTGCTTTGCCTTCGTACAATAATGTTAATTTTTCCAAATCGATGTTAGCCATGATCTTTCTCCTTTATCATAATTAATGATACAAACTATGTAATAGATATCTAAATAAACGGTTTTTCTTAACCAATATTTAATCAGTGATGATTTAGATGATTAAATTTGAACAGCACCTTGTAGTTCTGCATTGTCTGCTAAGACTTTATCTGCCATATCTTTACGATATTGTTGATATTGTTCTTTCAGGTCTTTATTGAAAGCTGCCCCAATCTGCACTGCAAAGAGCGCCGCATTTTTAGCACCGTCTACAGCCATTGTAGCTACAGGCATACCAGATGGCATTTGAACGATAGCAAGCAGAGAATCAATGCCCATTAAAGCCGTTGCATTAAGAGGGATGCCGATAACAGGTAGTGTAGTGAAACTCGCCACCACACCAGGTAAGTGAGCCGCCGCGCCAGCACCCGCAATAAAAGCGATAACCCCTTCATCTTCAAGTCGTGTGACAAAGTTCTTCACAGCCTCTGGTGTACGATGAGCTGAGGCAATAACCATTTCATAAGGAATATTAAACTCATCAAGTACAGATGATGCCTTTTTCATTGTGTCTAGGTCAGACTTGCTGCCCATGATAATACCGACCTTCATAGATCCTCCTAATAAAAAAGCCCAGCCGAAACAGACTGGGACAAATGCGCACAAGTAGCCTCCGTAGACTTGCTTTGAATTTGTTGATTTGCATAGTTCACGGCGCTACCTCCTTCTTGTACTCAAATTGTAACACCTAACATTTACAAAAGCAATACAATTTTCGAATAATCTTATATTAAATATTTTTATTATTCGCCATATTCCGAACTATTATAATAAAACAGATTACATTATATAGATTATGTTTAAATTAATCTGTAAAATATAATAACGTTTTTTACAATTTTAGAGTAACTCAAAGTAATTCTATTAATCAAATATTTGTATGATTTTTCTTATCCATATAAAAAAGCGGATAACCCGGTTAAAAACAGGTTATCCGCTCTTCATAATTCCGAACATTAGACCACTTAACTTGTATCTATTATTGATTAGTGAGTACCGCTTTCAAAGGCAGCTTTCAATTCACCTACAGATTCAGGAATATAATCTACAATAGAAGACATCAACGCATACATCAATGCCGGCTCGAACGCATCATCACCACACATATATACACAATCCAAGTATAAACTAGAATCTTGTTCATCGATATATAGTTTGTAATTTTTATACGTCGCATTATCCCGATTGATTAAGGCATTCAAAGCGTTCATATTTTGTGCCGTTACCTTTTCAGGGCCCAACACCAAACGAATTACGCTATAAATACTGTTATCGAGAATGACGAACAAAGGCATATCCCATAATGGGGATTTGATATAAGAACGATATACTACAGTACCGTCTTCATCATCAAAATCCTTGCGTTCAAAAGATATGATTTCTTCTTCTTTCAAGAACTTATCAAATAATAAGGATTTAGGATTCATAACAACCTCTATTAAGCTAAACCAGCGACTTTAAGAATATCTTTATGTACAGCATCTAAATGCGGTTGAATTACTTCGAGCAAAAGATTTACTACTACGGTAGGATCAAATTGTTTATTTAAACATGGCATAGACACATCCATATAAATATTATTGTCTTCAACGCTCACATAATATTTTGACACTTTATAATCTTGATTTAACGTGTTAAGCTCTTTCAACACGGCAGGAATCACTTTTTCATCAATAGATGTTGTTGTGATAGCAATGCGTGCATAAGTAAACGCGGAATCGTCTACAACGATGAACACAGGTAGGCTATGGTCATGAACATCCAAACGACCATGATATACAACTGTATTAAGATCATCTGTCATTTCTTCCTTTGTAAACCAAGTGTTGCCGCCTTTGTTAAGATCAGCAACGAGTAAGTCGAATTTTTCTGCTTTTTTATTCATAATTCCCTCTAACAATAATCAGACTAATTAGTCTTCGATAAACACACAACCATTATCTTTGAATTCTTTAATGCGAACTAAAGACTCTACACGGTAGCCCGCATTTTCGAGGCGTTCACGACCAGGTTGGAAGGATTTTTCGATAGCAATAGCCATTCCTACCACTTCATCACCTGCGTCTTGAACCAATCTAGCAAGGCCCATAGCAGCCTCACCAGATGCCAAGAAGTCATCGATAATCAACACTTTTTCGCCAGCTGGCAAGAATTTTTTAGAAATAGTGATATCATAATTCTCTTCTTTTGTATAAGAGTACACAACACTATGATATACATCATCTACCATAAGGATGGATTTTTTCTTACGCGCAAATACCAATGGCACGTCTAGTTCAAGCGCGGCCATCAACGCCAACGCAATACCAGATGCTTCGATGGTAACAATACGTTGTACACCTGCATCACGGTAACGATCCGCGATTTCTTTACCAATTGCCTTAAACAATTGTGGATCGATTTGATGGTTTAAGAAACCATCTACTTTCAGCACCCGATTATTGAGGACAATCCCCTCTTCACGAATGCGTTCTTTTAATAATTCCATGTGCTCATACCTCCGCATAACTATCTTTAAATTTTAACGTAAACAACCCCTTAGGGTCAACCTATATCTAGTAAAAGTCTTATAATATAACCCATAAATGTCATTGCCAATATGACTTAAATATTTTGTATATGAATTATATAACTCAACTGCTTTATAAGAATATAATATAGCACGGCAAAACTTATACTAATATATAAAAAGACACACTTTAAGAAAGTTTCCTAAAGTATGTCTTTAAACATGTCTTTTTCTTATAAAATTTTATCTCGAGTACTTTCACGATTAACTAGCAAGGAAGTAAATCTCGCAGCCCCTTCAGATTGAGGAACCAAGCGTGAGCGCACAAGCACAATGTCCCGTGTTGGTACCGGAATATCTGTATCGATGCGCACAATCGTCCCTTCTTGCATTTTTTGTTGCACCACATGATTAGGCAACATGGAAATACCCATATTGATTTCTACAAGGTCTAGTAATACATCGACGCTACCTAATTCAAAGCGAGGCTTACGACAAGCGCCATGAGTCACATCGTCAAAGAATGTACGACTAGCAGAGCCTTTATGCAAGAGCAAAATAGGCTCGTTAAGAAGGCGCCCTTGATCAAAGAATCCCGCCCCTTTATAGTCAGGACCGCCAACAAAGACGTCTTGAATTGTAGCTAGCGTAGTTACCTCTAACTGAGGATTATCTCTCAATCCCTCATAATCATTAACCACAGCTAATTGCGCCTCTTTATTGAGTACCAATTCTACACAATCAGGAGACGGACGATTGATAATATGTAAGCCAATTTCACTTTCTTGTAATTGCCATTTATGGAAATAAGGCAATAAGAAATGGCGACACAAAGTATCTGTGGCAGCCAAATTTAAACTTTCATAAGCTTGGTTAACGCGTTCTTGTAATTGGGTAACACCATTATCAAGAATGGAAAAAGCTTTAGCTACCGTATCAAACAATTCTTTGCCTTCTGGCGTGAACCCTACAGATTTTGTAGTGCGCACGAAAAGAGGCATATTAAGTTCCCCTTCTAATTGTTTAATACTTTGACTGATGGCGGATTGGGACACGCCTAATTCTTTTGCGGCACGAGAAAAGGATAAATATAAGCCTACCCCTAAAAAGGTTCTATATAAATCTGCAGATACTGCCATTTTATTCACCTCTGTTATATACTAATAGTAACGTCTTACTTTTAAATATACATATCATTACTCTATTATAACTATAGACTCTCAATATATAATGAATATGTAGAAATCTTCATGAAAGTTAGGTCTTATGACCTTCATGAACTTTTCATATTCATTAGTATTTCTAATCTTTTCATTAGTAAGATTATCTTTACTTATAAGTCTAGACCGACTATACTTAATTTGTCAATATCCCATAGGGAATTATATACATTACAGGAGGCTACAATGGCTATACAACGATTATTCGTAACAAAACGAGAATCTTTCAACCAAGAAGCACAACGCATGTTACATACCTTACAACAGGAATTATCTATGCCTGCTACAAATGTAACTATCTATGAACGATACGACATTGAAAATTTAGATGCAAAAGATTTAGAGTCTGCAAAAAATCTAATTTTCTCCGAACCTCCTGTAGATACAGTATTAGAAGAAATTCCAAATGTTCAAGGCTTTGTATTCGCTGTTGAATATGTGCCAGGTCAGTACGATCAACGTGCTGACAGTGCAGAGCAATGTATTTCTATGCTCACCCTCACATCTGGCCACATCGTACGCTGCGCTCGCGTATACGCTATAGAAGGTACTTTCACAAAAGAACAGGAAAATGCCATCAAAGCATACTACATTAACCCTGTTGATTCCCGCGAAGCGAGCCTTGATGTGCCAAATACATTAGCTCTCAATTTAGAAGATCCAAAGCCAGTGGCAACAATCGATCGCTTTACTACGATGAGCGATGCTGATTTAGAAGCGCTCATCAAAAACTACGGTCTTGCTATGACATTAGCAGACCTTCAAATGATTAGACAACAATACGCAGAGGTAGAACACCGCGATCCTACGATTACAGAAATTCGACTCTTCGATACATATTGGTCTGACCACTGCCGTCACACTACCTTTATGACGGAATTGACGGATATCACTATTGAAGACAGTCGCTTCACAGGCTCTATAAAGGAAGCCCTCGAAGAATATATGGACGGCCGTACTGAGCTCTACACGACTAAGAAAAAAGCTCGCTCCCTCATGGACATGGCTACATTGGCTGTAAAAGAATTGCGCCACGCTGGCGGTCTAACAAATCTCGATGAATCCGATGAAATCAATGCATGTACCATCATCGTACCTGTCGATGTAAACGGCAAAACCGAAGAATGGTTATTATTGTTCAAAAACGAAACCCATAACCACCCTACCGAAATCGAACCATTTGGTGGCGCAGCTACCTGTTTAGGTGGCTGTATTCGCGACCCATTGAGTGGCCGCGCTTATGTATACCAAGCTATGCGCATCACAGGCTCTGGCGATCCACATACAAGCCTTGAAAATACGTTAGAAGGAAAACTACCACAAAAGAAAATCACCCAAGAAGCGGCTCGTGGCTATTCCTCTTACGGCAACCAAATTGGCCTTGCTACAGGTGAAGTAAAAGAATATTACCATCCTGGCTACGTAGCGAAACGCATGGAAATTGGTGCTGTTATCGGTGCCGCGCCTCGCAACCAAGTTCGCCGCGAAGAGCCGACTGCCGGTGATGTTGTAGTATTGCTGGGTGGTAAAACTGGTCGTGATGGCTGTGGTGGCGCTACAGGTTCCTCTAAAGAACATACCGTTGACTCTCTAGCCACATGCGGTGCAGAGGTTCAAAAAGGCAATGCTCTTACA
Organism: uncultured Veillonella sp.; assembly: GCF_938010505.1. Classification (GTDB taxonomy): domain Bacteria; phylum Bacillota; class Negativicutes; order Veillonellales; family Veillonellaceae; genus Veillonella. Next base: position 40,676 of record NZ_CALLVP010000065.1, read on the forward strand.
GAGCGTAAAATCCAACGTTTATTCCGTCGTGGCGAAGTAACGACACTTATCAAACGTTGTAATGACTTCGGCGCAGGCGGTGTATCTGTCGCTATCGGTGAATTAACTGATGGTTTATCAATCAATCTCGACTTAGTCCCTAAAAAATACGCTGGCCTCGATGGTACAGAGTTAGCCATTTCTGAATCACAAGAGCGCATGGCCTGTGTCATCGCCGCTTCTGATGTAGAAGCGTTCAAAGCATACTGCGACGAAGAAAACTTGGAATGCACAGTTGTAGCTGAGGTAACTGATACAAATCGCCTTGTTATGAACTGGAATGGCGAAACAATTGTAGATATTAGCCGCGACTTTTTAAATACAAATGGTGCTAGCCAACAACAAGAAGCTATCGTAAAAGCTCCGGCAGATCGCTCTTACTTCTTACGCGGTTCTGCTAGTGCAGATAACTTCAAAGAAAAATGGCTCGCAGCCGTATCCGATTTAAATGCAGCCTCCCAACAAGGCTTAGCAGAACGCTTTGACAGCACTGTGGGTGCTAATACGGTGCTCATGCCATTCGGTGGTAAGTTCCAAAAAACGCCTACCCAAGGCATGGTAGCCAAATTACCTGTTCTAAACGGTGAAACTACAACAGCCAGCATCATGACTCATGGCTTTGTACCTGAGTTATCTGCATGGAGCCCTTATCATGGTGCACAATATGCAGTGCTTTTATCTGTAGCAAAATTAGTAGCTCTTGGCGGTCGCCGTGAAGATGCATACTTAACATTACAAGAATATTTCGAACGCCTCAACTCTAAAGAATCTTGGGGTAAACCAGTAGCTGCACTTCTCGGTGCTTATAAGGCACAAAAAGAACTTGAAATCGGCGCTATCGGCGGCAAAGACTCTATGAGCGGTACATTTATGGACCTTACGGTTCCGCCTACCCTCGTATCCTTTGCGGTTGGTACAGCTAATATAGATAATATCGTGAGCCAAGACCTTAAAGGCGTAGATCACCGCCTTGTATTCTTTGATGTACCTCGTACATACGATGACACTCCTGATTGGGATCGATTCAAAGAAAACTGCGATACACTACAAGAACAAATTGAAAAAGGTCGCGTTTACTCCGCCTATGTAGTTGATCAAGGCGGCATTCCTGAAGCAGTAACAAAAATGGCGCTCGGCAATAATATCGGTGTTAAATTCGATAAATACGCTGAACGTGGTATCTTCCAACCAGCTCTCGGTTCCTTCATCGTTGAAGTAGATATTACAGCTGTTAACTATCTTTTAGAGTTGCCTGATGTGAAAGTTATCGGTGTAACCCAATCAAATCCTGTTATCAAATGGGAAGGTCAATCCGTATCGCTCAAAGAAGTGCAAGCGGCCTATGAAGCACCTCTAAGCGATATCTTCCCAATGTACGCACCAAACGGCTTTGGTGAAGCAGTCGCTTACATTCATGACCAACACGCTAAGCCTCGCAGCGCATCCTTAGGTGCAAAACCAAAAGTTCTCATCCCAGTATTCCCTGGTACAAACTGTGAATTCGACTCTGCTCGTGCCTTTGAGCGGGCTGGTGCAGAAACAGATATCGTGCTCATCCGCAACCAAACTCCAGAACAATTAAAAGAATCTATCGACGTAATCAAAGCTAAATTAGCAGAGTCTCAAATTCTTATGTTCCCAGGAGGTTTCAGCGCTGGTGACGAGCCAGATGGTTCTGGTAAATTCATGGCTACCCTCTTCCGCAATCCATACCTTGCAGAAGGCTTAGAAAACCTCTTGTACAAACAAGATGGCCTTGTATTAGGTATTTGTAACGGCTTCCAAGCACTTATCAAGTTAGGCTTGTTACCTGGTGGACACATTGAAACCTTAACCGAAGATCATCCTACATTGACATACAACACGATTGGTCGTCACTTGTCTCGCATGGTCAACACGAAAGTTATTTCCACTAAATCTCCGTGGATGAGCGATGCCAAGGCAGGTGAAATTTACACAGTACCAATTTCCCACGGCGAAGGTCGATTTATTGCTTCCCCTCAACAAGTGTTAGAGTTCAATAAAACTGGCCAAATCGCTACACAATATGTAGACTTTGATGGTATTGCCTCCATGGATAGTCGCTTCAATCCAAATCAATCTGTAGCCGCTATCGAAGGTATTTATAGTCCTGATGGTCGCGTATTCGGCAAAATGGCACACTCCGAACGCTGTGGTGCAGGCATTAGCAAAAATATTCCTGGACAACTAGAAATGCCAATCTTTACATCTGGCGTAAAATACTTTAAATAATTTGTTACTATACTTTCATGTGAAAGCCTACTACTCACAGTAGGCTTTTCTCATTTTATAAAATATTATATCTATACGAATTAAAATCATAATACGCCAAATAAGCCCTACCTATTCCCCTCAAAACTATATAGGTAGCTACTATGCAAATGATATCTTTCACATTTTCCATATTTGCAAAGCCTATCATATTGATTTTTTTCGAAAATATTAGTATTATTAATTGATAACATATTTACAGACATGAGTTTTATGTAAACCTATACATACCTAGTGTGAGTTAAGAAAGGATTTTATTATGCATTGTGCTCAGAAAATGACTCATAATATCTACTGGATTGGTAGTAATGACTGGACAACAGAACGTTTCGAAAACTTATTCCCTATTCCAAATGGTGTTAGCTATAACAGCTATTTCATCGACGATGAAAAAACTTGTGTCGTAGACTCTGTAGATGCTGAAATTCGCGAAGAGTACTTCGACAACTTGACTCACCTCTTAAATGGTCGTGAACTTGATTACATCGTTGTAAACCATATGGAGCCAGATCATTGCCAAACATTGTTGGAAACATTGGAACGTTATCCAAATTGTAAAATGGTTGGTAACGCAACAACATTCCGCATGTTCGAACAATTCTACAACACTCCAAAGCCAGAACAATACCATCAAATTAAAGAAGGCGACGAAATCTGTTTAGGTAAACATACACTTGTTTCCTACACTATGCCTATGGTTCACTGGCCAGAAGTAACTTGTACATTCGAAAAATCTACAGGTACATTGTTCTCTGCAGATGCTTTCGGTACATTTGGTACTATTAACGGCAACATTTTTGCTGACCAAACTGATTTCGTAGCAACTTACGAAGAAGAAGCTCGTCGCTACTACACAAATATCGTTGGCAAATACGGTCCTCAAGTACAAAATGCAATTCGCAAGGTTTCTTCTCTTGAAATCAAACGCATTGCTCCGCTTCATGGCCCAATCTGGCGTACACCTGAAACGATCGAATATATCTTACACAAATACTTGCACTGGTCCAGCTACACAGCTGAGAAAAAAGGTGTTGTAATTGCCTTCGGTTCCATGTATGGTAACACTCGTGACATTGCTCAACAATTGGCAAAACAATTGTCCCGCCGCGGTATTACTGATATCAAAATTTACGATGTTTCCAAAACAAATGCTTCCTACATCATTTCTGATGCTTGGAAATATACTAACTTGGTAACTATCGCACCAACATACAACTTGAGCTTATACCTAACTATGGAAAACTTCATCCACGAGTTGAAAGCCCTTAACTTCCAAAACCATAAGGTATCCATCATCGGTAACCACTCCTGGGCTTCCGCTGCAATGAAAACAATGGTTTCCCACTTCGAAAACGACTTCAAAGATATTGAAATCGTATCTGAACCACTAGACATCAAATCCTCTTTGAAAGAAGAAGACATTCCATTGATCGAAAAAATGGCAGACGATATCAAAGCTTCCATCGAAGCAGCCGAAATCAAAGACGTATTCTAATACGAATTACAAAGCCGCCTAAACAGGCGGCTTGTTTTTTTATATACCAGATTTACACAACTAAAACCAATCCCTAACCTTCGATTTATACCGGTTTATCGCAATCAAAACCTATATTTCATAAGCCTTGTAAATATGCAATAATTCTACTATTTTTTGCTTGACATAAATCTAACTTTTTCATATACTATACAAGTACCTGTTACACAACAGAATACATGGAGAGGTGTCCGAGCGGCTGAAGGAGCATGATTGGAAATCATGTGTGCGGTTATCCCGTACCCAGGGTTCAAATCCCTGTCTCTCCGCCATAGTAAAAGCAGTGCTTATGCACTGCTTTTTTATTTTCTACGATAAAAAAGTGATTTGTATAACGCTACTTTTATATCATTGTCGCATGATTTTATAAATAAAAATACTATTCCAGCACACAAAACGGCTATTCAAGTTAAACTTGAATAGCCGTTTTATCTATGTATCACATCATATTAATTATGAATTTTTTTAGCAATATCACCGATAATCTCAGGTGTCGTTCTACAACAGCCACCAATGATTTCAGCCCCAGCTTTTCGCCATACTTCAACGTAGTCTACAAATGATGCAGGATCTCCAAACCAAGTCTTAGTTTTACTATCATAGCTTTCACCAAGATTAGGATATACAGCAATCGGTTTATCTGTAACCGTTCGAATATCTTTAATCAAAGATTCTACATGTTCAGGTTTACTACAATTAATACCAATCCCCGTAATAGAATGTACCTTATCAATCATTTGTGCGCATTTAATGATGGTTTCACCACTAGAAACATGGTGACTATCCTTACAAGAAAAAGCAATCCACCCGGGAATACCTTTTGATGTAAACGGATCAGACATAGCTCTTGCGATAGCAATAGCTTCAGCATAAGACGGTATAGTTTCAAAGGATAATATATCTGGATTTTCTTCACAGAATAATGCTAATCGAGGAATGTGGAATACCTCTAGATATTCTGTTTGCACATCAGGATAACCACGGTATTCAGAACCATCCGCCAAGAAAGCGCCATAAGGTCCTACAGAAGCTGCCACCAACGGTTTAGGTAAAGCACCTTCAGAAAAATATCTAACCCCCTCAGGAGTCTCTTCACCAAGCGTAATACCACGCAATGTAAGTGCCCCACTCGCCTTGGCTTCTAAAAACTCATTACGAGCTTGCACAGCTAAACGAACAGATAATTTAACTAGCTCTATCGCCTCTTCCGTGCCATAACCTAAGCCTTTAAAGCCTGCTACTGTCGCTTGATAGCCAGAGCTTTGAATGATATCGGCGCCAGCAGCCAAATAAGAAATATGTATTTTCTTAATAATATCTGGCTGATCCATGAGAACTTTAGCAGACCACAACTTATGTTGGATATTACAGCCATAACGCTCTAATTCGGTCCCTAAAGCTCCATCTAAGACGAGGGCGCCCTTTTCCTTAATAATATCTAAAAATGCACTTCGTTTAGCCATCATATCACCCATTCTATACATACCTCATATAACCTGAGGCTTACCTAGCATATTATATCAAATAATACATTCTGGTACTATCTACAAACTATTTTAATACCTCTGCTGGAGGCTCCTTACCAAACCATTTCTTATAAATTTCTGCGTATTTGCCATTTGCTTTGATTTTAGCCAAACCATCATTGATTTTATTAAGCAACTCTGTATTGCCTTTTTTCACAGCAATGCCTAATGGCGCCGCATCATAATCTTCTCCAGTGACCTTTGCGATACCTTTGCCCTTACCATTAACATAATACTCGTTTACCGGTGTATCATTGATAACTACATCGACGCCTTTATTTTGTAGTTCTAAGAAAGCATCGACGATGATATTAAACTGACGTACCTCGGCATTTGGAATCTTACTAGCAATCTCTGCACCAGTAGAACCAATAGACACACCAATGCGTTTCCCTTCTAGATCCTTAAAGCTGTTAATATTGGTGTTATCAATGTTAACAACGAGACCATTACCTGCAATATAGTACGGTTTACTAAAATCAACGGATTTTGCTCGTTCTTCAGAAATAGTCATATCCGAAATGGCGATGTCGATTGTATTACTTTGTAGTGCTGGTAAAAGCGCATCAAAGTTCAAATTTTGAATATCTGTTTCTATGCCCTCTTCTTTAGCGATAGCATTGATAATATCAATATCAAAACCAGCTAGTTTACCACTATCTTTATCTTTAAAACCAAACGGTGCATAGGTCGCATCAGTACCTACGCGCCATACCTTCTGACTATTACCTGTATTACCACAGCCAGCGATTAATAAACTACTAGCAATGGTGAAAGCTCCCAATAGAGCTGCTATTTTCTTAAATTTCATGTTACTACCCTTATTTGGCTCCGTTCTATCTAGAAACAGAGCTCTTCTTAATCAACTAATATATTTATACTTACACTTATGAGCATAATAAAAATAATACCTCTAGAGGTATTATAGTTTTATGATAACATTCGATATAGTTATGGTCAATAAATCCGACTATACCAATAGGTATTATATAAGTATAGCTTTTAACTATATCAAAAAGAATATTTCTATGTATATAAAAAGACCGCCTTTACCAAGCACAGATGAAACTTGATAAAGGCGGTTATCCCCAAGATGGAGAATTCCAAGCTATTTAAAATAAATAAGGAATTCACTTTATTGAGGATTTACTATATTTAATTTATTTAGCATGTTTAGTTTTTATATACATAGCTACCTTGTACAAGAACGTACAGAGTAACAAGTACATTACGATACTAAGGTATGTCGCTTCAGGTGTTTCTACCCAAGCCTCTGCAAATACATCAACACCTGCAATGCGAAGTACCGCACTGAACAAGGAGCCAATAGCACCACCGGCTACTAGGCCAGAGGCAATTGTACTACCTTTGGAGAAGCGAAGATCTGTCAATTCTTTATCTTTTGTACTATTTTGTACAAAGTACGCAATCAAACCTCCGATAAGTAATGGTGTATTAATTTCCATTGGCAAGTATGTGCCCAAGGCAAATGCCAACGGCGGAACTCTTACCATCCACAAGATAATTGCAAATAATGCACCAGCCATGTAAAGAGGCCATTGAGCACTACCACCAGTCATCATTGGCTCAATGATGGCGGCCATAGCGTTCGCTTGAGGTGCATTTAATGCGTGATCTCCTACAAATCCATAAGCATCGTTCAAAAGAATCATAACACCTACAGAAAGTACGGCACAAAGAATAGTACCAACGATTTGCCATTGTTCCATTTTCTTAGGGGTAGCACCTGTCATATGTGCCACCTTAAGCTCAGACATGAAGTTACCAGCCATCCCAATAGTAGTACCGATAAAGGATGCCATCATGAGGACTGCAATCATACCGATCTTACCAGTCATACCTGCTGCGGTTAAGCATACAGCGGAGATGATAATCATAAAGATTGTCATACCTGAAACTGGTTCTGTACCTGTATAAGCGATAGAGCTAATCCCCACTACAGATAATAGGAAGGACATAATAAGAACAATTAAGAACGCTACAATTGTTTGTCCGAAGCTTTCAGCATACATAAAATGGAAATATGCTGCAAATAAAACTGTACATAACAAGATGCCAGCACCAATCCAAGATGTAGGTACATCACGTTGTGTACGAAGCAAATTAACATCTACAGTTTTAGAACTAAAGATATCAAGCACTGCATTTTTAACAACGCTAGCTACTACTTTGGACATCGTAATTAGACCGATGATACCTGCCATAGCGAGCATGCCGATACCAATATGGCGAACATAATCGAGGAATACCTTGCGAATTGGGGCCTCGCCCAATGGAACTGCATGACCGCCAATTTGCATAATATGTTCAGGTGCTAAATAGTACACAATCGGAATACATACAAACCAAGAGAAGAAAGAACCGGCTGCAATGATAGCCGCATAGCGAAGGCCCGTGAAATAACCAAGGCCAAGCAATGCTGCATCAGTATCTACCGCTGCAGTTAGCTTAGTTTGATCTGCAAGAGCTGCCCCCCACTTAAAGGTAGCAGTGCGAATAACCTCTTGCCACCACCCTAAACTATTAAGAATAAAGTCATACACGAGAGCAATTAAACCAGAGCCAAGCATAAGTTTTGCTTTGCTACCTTCATTACTCATCAATACTTCCGCTGCAGCACGACCACTGGGGAACGGATACACATAGTGCATTTCTTCAACGAAATAGCGGCGAAACATAACGCATAATAAAACACCTAAAACGCCGCCAAGAATGATAGGGATCGCCATTTGTACAAAGGATACATCTGTTACATTCCAGATGTAAAGGGCTGGCAAAAAGAACATAGCCCCTGCTAATGTGTTCGTACTAGAACTAGCGATAGCTTGAATGTGTACGGTTTCAGCAAAAGCATTTTGTCGCTTTAAAATAACTGCTGTACCCATAGCAAGTACAGATACTGGTGCAAAGGCATCTACTGTTTGACCGATTTTCAAACATAAATAGCCAACAGCCAGTGTGAAAACTGCCGCATAGAACAAGCCCCAGAAGACTACATATGAGTTGATCTCTACGTAATCCTTCTTAGGATCTAACACCGGTTCTACGGGCGGAATGGTATGAACTTCGTCCGACATAGTAAAACCTCCTAACAAAAAAGTACAAACGTATAACTATTCACCTTTATACTAACACGGTACTATACATGGTTCAATGGTTTTCTATGCACTATGCGAATATAATATCTCACGCCCTATAAATAATTATTTTGCATTTTTAGCGCCCCTGTTCTACAATGAAAGTATATTAAGAATCTCTATTATGTAACAGCATTGAATACTGCACTGTATAATACGTATGTTTACTTACGAGGAGGCTCATTATGGAATCAATGGTCGAACGTTTTGTACGCTATACAAGCATAAATACACGGTCTAATGAGGAAAGTACAACCATTCCTAGTACTCAAACTCAAGTAGACTTTGCTATGAATGTGCTCGTTCCTGATTTAAAAGCAATCGGTTTAGATGAGGTTATTTACAATCGTGAAAATGGTTTTGTCATCGGTACGCTCAATGCTAATACAGATGAAAAAGCTCCTGCTATCGGCTTTATTGCGCATATGGATACAGCCGATTACAACGCTGAAAATATTAAGCCTCGCATCGTAGAAAACTATGATGGCGGTGATATTTGCCTTAACGAAGAACATCAAATCTTCACCCGTCGTGCAGATTTTCCAAATCTAAAAAATTATATTGGCAAATCCTTAGTTGTAACCGATGGTCTAACACTTCTTGGCGGTGATGACAAGGCAGGTATCTGCGAAATCATGGAAGCTCTCGCCTACCTCGTGGCTCACCCAGAAATTAAACACGGTAAGATTATGTGTGCTTTCGGTCCAGACGAAGAAATCGGTACTGGTGCAGACCACTTTGATGTTAAACAATTCCCTGTGGACTATGCTTACACTATCGATGGTGAAAGCTTGGGCCAACTTGAATACGAAACCTTTAATGCTGCAGGCGGTACCGTTACCCTTAAAGGCGTTTCGGTTCACACAGGCACAGCTAAAGGCATTATGATCAACTGTGCTAAATTAGCTATGCAATTCGATACTTTATTACCAGGAGCAGCCGTTCCTGAGCACACCTGTGGTCGCCAAGGTTTCTTTATGCTCATGAGCATGGAAACACAAGTAGATACTGGTAAAATGAATTACATTATCCGCGACCACGACAAGGAATTGTTCGAAGCGAAAAAAGCCTTTTTCCTACAAGCTGGCCAAACATTAAACGAAATTTATGGTCGCGAAGTATGTGAAGTGACTGTAAAAGACCAATACTACAACATGTACGATGTCATCAAAGACAATATGGAATGCGTAAACGTAGCCAAAGCAGCTATGGAAAAGGCTGGCATTACACCTCTTTGCGATCCTATCCGCGGCGGCACAGATGGTTCCAAAATCTCCTTCATGGGTATTCCTACGCCAAATATTTTTACAGGTGTAGAAAATCTACATGGTCGTCATGAATTTGCATGTATCGATGATATGAAGAAAGCCGTTGAAGTTATCGTCAATATCGTAAATATTGAAAAATAATAACATTAGTAAAGCAGTACTAAAATACATTTGTCGAATATTATATTAAACCCAAATGCTTTAACAAGCTTAAATCCTAAAATGAGCGCTAACATAAGAATAACTTCAGATGTTCAGACGTTAGAAAAAGTTAATACTCAAAAAGGACTATACGAATATCATTTCGTATAGTCCTTTTAAGTTACATTTTACGCAAGCTTACTATTGCGTTTAAGATTTCTAATTTCTTCCTCTTCAGCACGAGCTTTTAGAGAAAGATCTTTTTCAGTCCCTACATAACGACCGTAAAATAAATAGTAAGCTACAAGCGCAAGGAGTGCTACTACAACAGTTACATGGAACATGCTAGTATAACCTACAACCTCTTTTATAGCACCTAAAATATATGGCCCAAAGCCAAGCCCCATATCCAATGCAATGAAATATGTAGATGTAGCGACCCCAATTCGGTGAACAGGCACAATTTTTACGGTTACCGCTTGACCGTTAGACATGAATGTACCATAACCAAGTCCAACAAATACAGCAGACAAAAGGACTAACCATGTAGAATGAGCAATTGATAATAAGAAAATACCAAGCGCCAAAGATACAAAACAAGGATAAAGAACAAAGTTTTCCCCTTTCATATCAAAGAGAATGCCTAATAAAGGTCTTGTTATAGTAATAACCACCGCATATACAACGAAGAAGAAGGTTCCCGCCATAATAAGATCTAAATCTTTTGTGTAGGCCGCCATAAATCCAATAACACCTGAGTACGCAAAGCCTACAAGTGCAGAAACAAGACTAATCGAGTTCATACGCGGTTCAATATAATCGGAAATTTTAATTCCCTTATGTACTTCGGAATCAATATTAAGCTTAGGTTCGTTAAACTTCATAATAACAGAGCCGATACCACAAAGAACAATGAGGCCTACACAGAACGCAATAATAAAATCATAACCAAAGTTATGAAGCATTAAAATACCTAAGAATGGACCTACAGCAGCAGCAAGAGATGTAGATAAGCCATAATAGTTAATACCTTCCCCACGGCGCGATATCGGAATAATAGCTGCTACGATAGTACTTGTAGCTGTAGATGTAATACCATAAGCAAAGCCATTTAGGAAACGAACACTATCAAGAATCAACAAACTTGGTGTGTAAAAATACATCGCCGTCGAAATTAAGTAAATCAACAGCCCTAAATACAACATCTTACGACAGCCTAAAACACTTATAAACCGTCCCGCCAATAAGCGAGCTACAACGGTACCGATAATATAAATACCAACCGCTAAACCAGCTTGGCTCGCCGTAGCATGCAGATTATCTTTTGCTACAACAGCAATAATAACGATCAGTAAATAGTAAATCAAAAATACTAAGAAATTAATCAAAGTATCGAGAACAAAAGATTTTGTCCATAAGGCATCGTTAGCCTTATCCATAATATCAACTCCAGTTTCTGAAATAATTGTCAACCACTTTATGACAATGGTTAATTATAGACCTCTCATTTCAAAAAACAAGAATTAAATTGTTATATATCTTATAAATTTTATTAATAATAATCGCTATGCAATTATATAGAACAAGTTATATGCCATTTTAAAAACTTATATAATTTTACGATAATAAAACACCTCTAATAATTAAGATGAGTCCAGAAGACCCAAAACTAACTATCAAAGGTGTTATTATTACAATTATTTTGTTATTAATCCACAAGCTTTAAAAAAGTTCTTATACGCTTCAGCCTTTTTCGCTAGGCTCAATGGATAAGCCCGCGATGTAGATGGCAATCGTGTTAACGTTAACTCACGACCGTTAAACACATAGGGTATAGTTTCACCAGTTTTAGGTAACTTTACCTTCTCCTGTAAAAGGCTTAGCAATACTTCTGTAGCCTTACCACCAGTAGTGCCGATATGTTTACATTCTGGAACTTGTTTTAATACCTCAGCGAGAGGTACAGGCTCAACTACTTTCAAAAAGGCATCGGATGCATTCCCCTTTTCTCGGATTGCTTTTAAAACCGTAGGACATGAGGCGATGCCAATTTCAGATAAAAAAGATTTTATCTTGTCCGCATCAAAAGCCTTTTCCTCTCCTTTTCTAAAGTAATCCTTATCGTCAAAGAATACGATACCATACACACGCCACATATCATTTAGAAAGTTAGGATAGTGAAATTCCATAGATCGTTTTTCAGAAGCTGGCGGGAATGTTCCCATCGTCATTACCGTCGCATTCTTCGGTAAGAATGGCGGAAATGGCCGTGTTTCAATTATGTCTGCCACTGATCATCAACTCCTTTCACAATCTATTATGAACTGAACGTTCAATATAACAAATGAGCTATGTCACATATAGCAAATACCATAACCAAACCATATTAATGACTAGTTTACGCTAATTACAAAGGCATTCTAAAGGCCAAAGCAATGTAACTATAACCTATTATTGACCAATTGGTCGAGATACCAATGTATTGATATGGTCAAAACCAACTGGTGTTGGGGATACGAGGTACAAACATACTACAGCCGCCACGGCAAAGCCAATGGCCAAGTATGAGAAGCTACCATTACGAGGGAATTCATACAAGCCAAACATACGAATACCGATAGCTGCACCAATGGCCGTAATCAAAGACGGTATAGAGAAAATGTTATAAAAGCCGAACACTACCATAAGCCCTGCGTAGCCACCTACTACAGTAACCATAGGCAACATGCGATCCATTGGATTTGGAATAGATCGCGTAAGTGCAGCTGGATAATACGAAGCTTCTACACCAAACATGCCTAAAAATATATTAAAATCAGCCCAAATGATGTCCCATGCACTTCTAAAAGCATCTCTATGATTACCGGCATACCATGTAAAACCTGTAATGATTAAAATAGCTAAGCCTGCACAGATAAAGTAGTATTCACTAGGAATTTTAGGACCTGCATAAGCACCTACAGCTGTTACAACAGCACTCAAAATAGATGTTACTATTACGCGTTGTAAACGAGGACGTTTATTTTCAGGAATGCGCTTATACACAGTAGCCAATAATTCTAAAACGAAGCAAGCCATAAAGATAGCAATGCCTGCAGCAGGAACAAAGAAGGCACTCACCAAACTCAAAATGAAGGGAATGCACAAACGCCATTTAGGGAATAATACAAGATCTTTATAATCTAAACGAACATCTTGTGTCTCCATAGTGAAGTTGTTGTACACCACAAAGAGCAGCATGAAGGCGATTGCATCAATGGCAGTAGCCCCCCAAATCAATAAGGTTGGCACTACAACCATAGACAAGGCTACCCCAGAAAGGCGAGATAAGCCAGCAGCCACTAAGCCCAGTAATAAAAATGGTGTTAAAGCAGATATAATTTCGAGCATAATATTCCTCCCATCATTGTATAAATTTAAGTATATAGTATCTACTACACTACATCAAGGAGAGATATATTTTTTCATAGCTAACCGCTTTCGCACGGCAGAGGTAGAGCAGCCCATCACCTGTGCAATCTTTGCAACTCCACACCCTTGAGCACGGAGCTTTTTTATCTTATTTTCGTCTAGATCAAGAGAATTCGCTCTGATTTCTACACCTTGTTCTCGCAAATACATTGCCACTGTAGAACCACGAATCCCATAAGCTAGACCAATGTCATCTGTACTCATGCGATGATGAGTATATAAATATGCCATTTCCTCTACTCGTAAAGGCTTTCGAGCTTTAGGTGTCAAACAAATCCCCATATGCCGCAATACATGGTGAACTTTCCATCGCGATATACCATACATGTGTGCAATGGTATCTGTACTATTTCCACTTTTATAGGCCCTACATATACGCACCACATCTATGGAGACATTCTTATTAGACCGCTGACAGGCCAATCCATATTCTTTCAATCGGTTTGCCATCGTCGTAATAGACACGTCATAACGTTTTGCTAGTGAATGGAGCGACCACTTACCGGTCTCATATAAAGCTTGTACGTGGACCATATTGATTTCTTTCTTCAGAGGCCTCCTCTTGATATCATACGCTTTCATACGGCGCATTATAGTATCAACACTGCATTGAAAATAGTCTGCCACATCCCGAACGCTCCACTGCTTCTCTATATATAATTGTTTCAATAAATCTTTTGGTATAACACGCACATTACGATACATAATTTTACCTTTCCTTATGAACGAACTCCTTTCTCTATTATTGTGAAAGTTTCATCAAGAAAAAACAACAGAAAAGAGGTTCCTAATAGTCACATAGGTGACCAATAGGAACCTCTTTCAATATGTAATTATATGCACCACATTAGGATGTGTGTCAGTATGGTTGCTATACCACATCAATGTACAATCCGCTATTATTATTTATTTTCCAATAAAACCATAATCAATTTATATGTTTATAAATAGATTACTTCATTAGCGGTATCTACGTTCAAGAGCCTTAGGTTTACTTAAAATAATAGACCATTTCATACCCTCTTTTAGAGCATGATTGGTTTTTCTAACACGAGTCGGAGTTACAGCCGAAGCAGTTGTAACACTTACATTATCGAGAAGAACATGGCCCTCTTTAGAGGCCTTATCTCGTTTAAACTCAGCTAGTCTTTCACTTAAGGTCGGACCCGTAACAGCTTCTCTATCTAAGCGAGTCTTATTTGTAGTATAACTTGGAGTGCTACTGGAACTTTTCGTTGATAAGGCTTCAATATCTCGTTGAGCTGCTGCAGCCTCTTCATTGAAATGTATGTCCTCCATAGTTTGTGATGGAGCTTCTGGTTGATGATTTAGAATCGGTTTATCTTCATAAAGGTCCCGATAAAAGTCATCAGCCTTAGACAAATCATCCACAGAAGGTTCATCTACCTTGCGCTCTATAGATATGCCATATTCGCGTTCCATGTCTTCCCAAGTTCCCACTGTTCCTGAGCTGACCTGCTCATCTGACTCTTCTGTTTTCTTGCCTTTCAAAACAGAAAAAGCAATATACGCGATGATACCTAACACAAATATAGGATTATGCTCAAAGATGGATAGCACTGAAGACAAAATAGAGTCCATAGCTACTCCTATTCACTATCTGCTAAGTTTTCACGCATTTTAGTGTCTGCAATAATATTGTTCATATTGTAGTAATCCATAACGCCAAGATTACCATTTCTAAAAGCCTCTGCCAACGCTTTTGGAACTTCAGCTTGTGCTTCCACAACCTTAGCTTGCATGTCTTGTGTTTTAGCACGCATTTCTTGTTCTGTAGCAACAGCCATTGCACGGCGTTCTTCGGCACGAGCTTGAGCGATTTTCTTATCGGCTTCGGCTTGGTCAGTTTGCAATTGAGCACCGATATTACGTCCTACGTCTACGTCAGCGATATCAATGGATAAGATTTCAAAAGCAGTACCTGCATCAAGACCCTTACCCAATACAGTACGAGAGATATGATCTGGATTTTCCAATACATCTGTATGCTCTTCAGAGGAACCTACGGTCGTAACGATACCTTCACCTACGCGGGCGATAATTGTAGCCTCACCTGCACCACCAACGAGGCGATCGATATTAGCACGTACAGTTACACGAGCACGAACTTTCAACTCGATACCATTTTTTGCTACCGCAGAGATAATTGGAGTTTCAATAACTTTAGGATTAACGGACATTTGAACCGCTTCCAATACATCACGACCTGCGAGATCGATGGCTGCGGAACGTTCAAAGGTCAAAGGAATAGATGCGCGTTCAGCGGCAATCAAAGCGTCTACAACGCGGTCAACGTCACCACCGGCAAGGTAATGCGCTTCCAACTGATTTACATTCACATCAAGACCCGCTTTATTAGCTTTAATCAAAGGCATTACGATTTGAGACGGATTTACACGACGTAAGCGCATACCTACAAGTGTAAAAATACCAACGTTAACGCCTGCTGCTAGAGCAGATACCCAAAGTCCTAATGGCACAACATATAAGAATACCATAATACCAATCAGCAAAATGGGAATCAAAATTAAAATACCTACATCCATAATAACCTCCATTATTTACAACGATGTTGTGAAAACTTAATCACGCTTTCTAACAATATTGCGGCCACCTACAACGCGAAGTACCACAATAGGTGAACCGGCATCGATGAAGTCACCTTCGGTTACAACATCTACCAAATTACCATTAATTTTAGCAATACCTGCAGGGCGCAGTGTTGTATGAGCTACGCCTTCCTTGCCAGCCAAATCTTCTAATACATCATTAGATACATAACCAGCTTTTGTCGTAGATCGTTGCCCTAAGGTAAACAACTTACCTATCCAAGTCTTTTCAAAGTGATTAAAGAACACGATGATAATGACAATTAACAAGGCTGTTAATCCTAGCACGGCATACAATGCTACTGTGCCTTCCCCAAGAGCTACATAAACGCCCCACAGGAATGCGCAATAACCGATAAGACCTAAAATACCGCCTGGTACTACGAGTTCTACCGCCATCAAGGCAACGCCGATAGCCATCCATATCAAAAACTCCATAGGCCCTCCTCTCTTGAATTAATTTTATACAACTTATATGTTCATTATACAATATTGAGGATAAATTATAAAGACACTAAATAAAAACGACTACTTACTTAGGTACAACCTAATTCAGTAGTCGTTTATTTTGTGTACAAATCAACTTACTTTATAATCTCAAGATTCTACTCCAAGATTTTAAAGACCTATGATATTATACTTCTGTTTTTTTCAATTGATCGTTGCCAACACCTGTTTTTTGAAGGATTAACAAGCTAATGCTCATAGCCATGCCTACTACGGTGGCAAGGCCCATCCCTTTTAATACAACAGGACCAACCGCGAGTTCTGCACCGCTAAGACCTACCACAAGGATGACGGATGTAAGAATCATATTAACAGGATTTGTGTAGTCTACTTTACGTTCTACAAGCATACGCAAGCCAGATGCTGCGATGATACCGAACAATAAAATAGATACACCACCCATAACAGGTACCGGAATAGCATGAATAAGAGCTGCTACTTTACCTACAAAGGACACAATCATCGCTAAAACTGCAGCACCACCGATTACCCATACACTGAAGCAACGAGTGATAGCAAGTACGCCGATGTTTTCACCATATGTCGTATTTGGTGTAGCACCGAAGAAACCAGAAAGAATATTTGCAAGGCCATCACCAAGCAATGATCTTTGTAGACCAGGTTCTTTCATCAAATCTCTGGCAACGATGTTACTAGTTACAACCAAGTGACCAACGTGCTCAGCAAATACTACAAAGAGTGCCGGCATAATCATGATGATTGCATTGATATCAAATACAGGCATACCGTAGAACTGTGGCAAGGAGAACCAAGGAGCAGCTTCTACACTAGAGAAGTCAACAACCCCCATCACAGCGGACAATACATAACCGGAAACAACACCGATAAGCACAGGAATAACCGCTAAGAAGCCACGGAACACAACTGTGCCAAGCAAGGTAACAACTAAGGAAAACATAGAGATAATAATAGCTTGGCTATGGCTCATGCCTAAGTCTTGATTGCCGATAAGGCCAGACATACTCATCGCTACTGGTGCTAATTCCAAGCCGATAATAGCTACGATAGCCCCCATAGCTGCGGGTGGGAATAGCTTATCAATCCAACGCGTACCAATATAACGGACGAGAACTGATAAAATTACAAAAGATAGACCAAATATAACGAAGGCGCCCTTTGCTGCTTCATAACCAAGGCCTGCAGATAATACACCTGCTACAGGCGCGATAAAGGCGAAGCTGGAACCAAGATATGCAGGAATCTTACCTTTACACACGAACAAATATAGTAATGTACCGATACCATTCATAAACAATGCCGTTGCAGGATCTACTTTCAATAAATATGGCACCAATACAGTAGAACCAAACATAGCAAATAAATGTTGAAAGCTAAGTGGCAACATTTGGCCCCATGACGGGCGTTCTTGAATATCAATATAATCTTTCATCTTTTTTCCTCACACAATATAACGATACTGAGCTCATATGGTACACCCCTTAGGTATACCATATAAATTCACACAATTAGAATTAGCTTAAGATATATACGTTAAACCTCAACGTTCAGTTCTAGTTGTTCTACGAGCCGGTCTTTTATTCGCTCGTGGTTTGAACGGGCCAGGCATATTTGGCTTATTAGTACGCTTTGGAGCAGCAGGCTTAAAACGACTTTGTGTTTCTTCACGTAAAGACGGCAAATCCTCAACTGTACCAACTTGCTTTACACCCTCTACATTGCGACGACCTATGCTCGCTAATAAACCGATAGCCATGAAATTCATCAACAATGAAGAGCCACCATAGCTAACAAATGGCAATGGCACACCCGTTACAGGCATAATACCGCAAACCATGGCAATATTAAACAAGGCCTGTCCACTGATGAGCAATGTTATACCCATCGCTAACCATTTTCCAAATTCATCACGAGCCTTATTAGAAATGCGGAATCCAAAATAGGTAAAAGCAGCAACCAAAACGACAACAAACACTGCGCCAAGGAAGCCCATTTCTTGAGCCCATACAGCAAAGGCAAAGTCCGTATGTGCTTCTGGCAAGTAAAAATACTTAGACGTACCTTGCATGAAGCCCTCGCCAAGAATACCACCAGAGCCTACCGCTAATAAACCTTGAACTGTTTGGTAGCCCATATCTTGCGCATGAGGCCAAGGATCAAACCAAGACTGAATACGTTCCCAACGATACGGCGACATACGGGCCGCAATAAAACCTAGAAAACCAGCTACTGCAAAAGCTCCGCCAAAAAATTTTCCATCAAAGCCTGCTAAATAAATCAGCACAAAGGAAAAGCCAAAGATTAGTACAGTAGTACCCATATCTGGTTGCAAGATCGTTAAAATTGCGAATATAATTGGCCAGATTAGCATTGGTAGCATATAGCCTACACGCTCACTAAAATATCCTTGTAAATTAATGAGTGGATTAGTATGCCTTGGTTTTCCCCATTTTCGCATAGTACTCAATTTAGCCGACGTCCATATTAAGGCTGCTAATTTCGCAAATTCTGAAGGCTGTATCGATACGGGGCCAATAACAATCCAACGACGTGCACCATTAATAACAGCACCAACCGCGAGAACCAAGATCATACCAATTAGTGTAGCAATCATAATTCTTTGCAACATGTGAGGTTTCTGTAACTGACGATAATCATATCGATACAAAATAACGCCTACCGCCATAGACAAAAGCAAAAACGTCATGTGCTTTAAAAAGTAGCCTAATAATCCCGTATTTTCATAGATAGAACTGATATAAGTAGCACTAAAGATATTTACACTGCCTATAATTGTAATGAGAAGAATAGATAAGAGCATACCTTGTAAGTCATTTTTAAAGAGTGAGCCCCACCGACTATCCCCCTTATTCGGTGTTTCCATGTTAAGCCTCCTTTTGTACTTTTGGCTTAATTGCTTCTAAGCGGAAAATAGGTTGACCTTTTTTACTAAATTTTTCTTCATATTCAGTTTTTACATTTGGAAGATCTGTACTATGTAAATCATAAGTTACATTTTTAAGCTCCCAACCGCATTCTTTGAACTCTTCGAGCGAGAACATAAACAAACCTTCATTGTCTGTCTTGAAGTGAACTTCGCCACCATCTTTCAAAAGACGAGCATAGCGGTCAAGAAATGTGTGATATGTAAGGCGGCGTTTTGCATGTTTCGCCTTAGGCCAGGGATCACAGAAATTAATATAGAAACGATCAACTTCACCAGGTGCCACTATCTCTTCGATACCTGCAA
>NZ_CALLVP010000066.1 GCF_938010505.1 uncultured Veillonella sp.
AAAGAGGAAAAAAAAACTCTAAAAGTAGAAAATCACAACCTAGCACAACCAATCAGCAAGCAGGCGTAGTAGACCAAAATAGTATTTTCGTAGTTGGTGCCAATTATTTAATTGATCAATTCGAAAATAAATATGGTAACTCTAAAATTACTAATGTATCCTTCAAAGCACAAGATAAAACTGCCATCTATGAAGTAGCAGGTTTTAATAATACTAGTGGTGCCCATTCTTTGACTCTAGATGTGGCAACTGGTAATGTAACTGAAGGTACTCCTAAAGCATATGATGCATCTATGGAAGCTAGTGCTATTGATGCTGGAACAGTTATACCTCCACATGTGGCAATCAATGCAGCCTTCGTACAAACTGGCAACGTAGCAACGGGTATTAATGCGTGGTCCCTTACTAATCAAAATGGGAAACCGTTATATACCGTAGAGTTCCATGATGCACAAAATAAACCAGTATCTATTGTATTGGATGCTAAAACAGGGACAGTAGCGAAATAAGTTGATCTCGTATCCTATACCACTGTAAAGCAAACCCTTTTAAAACATGAACACTAAGCACTCAAAACTATACACACATAACATAAATACACTTACACACACAACACACAATAAACAACACACAAAAAAACACACACTATAAACACACACGCATAGCCCTCTGGATTGGATAGACAAACATTGACTCTCTCCTATGCCGTCTGTCGTTCAGAGGGCCCCTTATGAATTGTGGTTCCCTCCGAATCATAAGATTATATACTTGGTATATATACTCTCTCTCACAATAAGAACGTAACTGCTTTACAGCACGCTAGGTATAGGAGAGCAAGAAAGCCCGTATCACATGTAGACCGCTGCATGTGATACGGGCTTTTTTCGTAAGAAAATTTCTTTATATCAAATGGTAGATATAAGATTATACGTTTTTAGTAAAGGTAAAAAGAGCAGATGCTATAGGAAACATCTGCTCTTTTGTTATGAATATAGACTCTTATGAGGTCTAATATAATTGTTTTATATATATTGTCGCGGTACTCGTTCTGAGAATCCACAGAATATTTCGTATGGAATAGTAGAGGCAAGAGCGGCGATCTCTAGTGCAGAGATACTTTCATGGCCTTGAGAACCTAGAAGAACTACCTTATCGCCTGGTTTTACGGTAATCGTATCCGGAACGGAGACCATAAATTGGTCCATACAAATGCGACCTACTACAGGGCAACGCGTGCCATGAATCAGTACGGTGCCTCGATTGGATAAACTACGAGGATAGCCATCCGCATAGCCTACAGGGATTGTAGCAATCGTCATTGGCTCAGTTGTGACATAGGTAGACCCATAGCCTATACCTTCGCCAGCGGGTACGTGTTGCACGTGAACGACTTCACTATGAAAAGATAAAACTGGCTTTAAGCCCAATCGATTTGGCACATCAAGGGATGGCATGATACCGTATTGAATAATACCAGGACGTGCATCCGTAAATAAGCTGTCTTTGACAGATAAGAGACCTGCACTGTTGGCGAGGGAGAAGCGGTAATCTGCTTCTGGTCGGAATGCTCGAATTTCATCTACCATGCGATGAAATGTTTGCGCTTGGCTATGAGCATGTGATTGATCCGCCGCATCGGCATTGCTCATATGGGAGAAGAATCCGTCTATTTCAAGATTTTCGTAGGACTCAACGCGCTTGATAAATTCAATGGCATCTTCAGGCTTGATACCGATGCGATGCATGCCCGTATCAACGGCAACGGCAACGCGAATGATCATGTCATGATTATCGGCTACTTTATCGAGTGCTTCCAAGTCGGTAGATTCACAAACGGCAGGAATGGAATTCGTATCTGCCACAAGCTCAAATGATTGTGGTCTTGTGAGACCTAATAGATAAATAGGTACCATAATACCTGCGTTGCGAAGCGGTACAGACTCTTCTGGAATAGCAACGGCTAAGGATTCGTAACCTTCTTCCACCGCAATACGGCCCATCATAACGCTGCCGTGTCCGTAGCCATTGGCCTTGATGACAGCAGTGGACGTGCTCCATTCCGGTAAACTATCTTTAATTTTGCGCAAATTCTCGCGAACGAGACTTGTATTTATGGTCAAATAGGTAGGTCTCATGGTATTCCTCAATTCTATATAACATTACTCTTATTTTATAACTTTTGGGGAATTACACAATACTTTTGTGAAAGTTATATACAGAAAAATGATTTTTACTTTGAATTTTATAGGATTTATGAATATATTATATACAATAATTGTGAAAGTATACTAATTGATATGAATAGATATGTTACTTACAGTACTAATTCATAGTATTAAATTATATAAAAAATAGTATAATTTATATAGAAGTAGTATTACATATATTTGAGGCTATTCAATTCATATGCTATTTGCTTTTACTAGAAAGTAAGAAATAAATTTACAGGCAAAGGGCTGTGAGTTGTTGGCATGTATTAAACAAGACACATGGAATACAACATGTATGTAGGAGGTTCTCATGAGTGAACGTGTAGTAGTGGTAAACGCAAGTAAAATGAATTATGACCATGCATTAGATTTCTCTATATTATCTAATGATGTACAAGTTTATGATGACAGCACAAATGCTGAGATTATCGAACGCATTCAAGATGCTCGCGTAGTAGTAACAAAAGAGATTCCTGTTACTGCTGAGTTACTTTCACAATTTCCAGATACAGTAAAGCTCATCGTAGAAGCTGGCACGGGCTATAATAATATCGACCTAAATGCAGCAAAGGAAAGAAGCATCACTGTGTGCAATATTCCAGCGTACAGTACAGAACGTGTAGCACATACGGTAATTATGATGATCCTCAATTTTGCGTCTACAATGCAGCAACAAATCAGCATGCTTGCTAAAGGTGATCGCAGTAATTTCACAAAACATTTACAAGTGAGCCACACAGAAGTGAATGGCAAAACCTTAGGTGTTGTTGGTGCTGGTCATATCGGAATGGAAGTTATCAAAGTAGCAAAAGCACTTGGCATGAATATCTTGATTCATACACGTACACCAAAGGCTGATGGCGATGGTATTTGTTATGTAAGTCTTGATGAATTACTTGAAAATAGTGATTATATTACATTGCATTGCCCATTGAATGATCAAACTAAACATCTTATTAATAAAGAAACAATTGGTAAGATGAAACCTAATGCAGTCATCGTGAATACTGGTCGTGGTCCTCTCATTAATGAAGCAGACCTTTGTGAAGCATTAGCAGCCAAACGTATCGCTGGGGCAGGTCTTGATGTACAAGAGGTAGAACCACCAGTTGAGGATAGTCCTCTCTATACACTAGATAATGTTATCATTACTCCGCACATGGGTTGGAAAGGACTTGAAACACGTCAACGCTTGGTAGGAATCATTCGTGACAATGTACAAGCCTTCTTTAAGGGTGAACCAATCAATGTTGTATCTTGATAGAATTTAAATAATTATATAATAGGTTCTATAACGGCATGGAAGTAATTGTCTAATTTTGTAGGCGATTCTTTCATGCCGTTTTTTACCCACCATAACACCATTTCGACAAAACTACCTGAAATATGATTAATAATAAAGTCATCCGGTAGATTTGTATTTGCTTTACGGTCTTGATTGATGAAATATCCTTTCACCAACTCATTTAGATGATCTCTAAAATAGCGTAAAAAGATTTCGTTATTATCACTAGCTAGTAGTTCGAGGGTTTTATTTTCATTTTGCTGTAAATGTTGTAATAAATGACCAAATACTGAGACTGGGTAAATACTTTGTTGATAAAGCCCATGAGCATGAGGTAAATGATTAATACTATCTTTTATATGCAAAAATAAGTCTTCGCAGAGGGCTTCTAGTAATGCCTCTTTTGTGTCGAAATGAGCATAAAATGTGGTGCGTCCAATATCTGCGGCACTAATGATTTCCTGAACGGTGATTTTGTCATACGCCTTACTAGATAATAATTCGTTAAAAGCTATAAATATGGCTTTACGAGTTCTTTTCTGTCTACGATCCATATTAACTCCTGTCATACTTTTAGTACAAAACATCATATATGTTCCGTAATGAACATATGCGATGTTTTATATATTGTATTAAAACTATAGGTTGATACAATTAAAGTGAACAAAGTGTTCGTTATCGTAATTATTGTACTGTAAGTATAGTTATAATTCAATTCATATTGATAGTGAAAGTCTGATAAGGGGATTGCTGTATGGTACATCGAATACATGATATATTATCTGGTTTATATATGACGATTTTAGCGGGGCTATTTTTACTGCTTGATGGGATTCCGCATTTGATAGAGGAGTTTGGTGGACAAAGTCCGTTTCAAAATATATTCCCTTTCGAACCTTCATGGATTACCGTAGTTATTTGTGGTTTTCCTCTTGTGTATTTATCTATTCGAAGGATCGTATATAATAAGGGAATTAGTAAAATCTCATCGGCTCTGTTGATTTCCATGGCTATGTTTGCAGCTATTGCCATCGGAGATATATTTGCGGCTGGTGAGGTAGCGTTTATTATGGCTTTAGGCGCTCTCCTTGAAGAAGCAACTACCGAGCGAGCAAAAAAGGGGTTAAAAAAGTTAATTTCATTAGCACCTGTTAAGGGTCGTAAATTACAAGATAACAAAGAAATAATGATTTCCGTAGAGTCTATACAAAGTGGTGATTACTTACGAATCCTTCCGGGCGAAACGATACCTGTAGATGGGCGAATCATTAACGGTGAAACAACGGTAGATCAATCTATTATGACAGGAGAGTCTATACCTGTTGATAAAACAATTGATGATGATGTATTTAGTGGAACTATTAACTGTTTTGGTGCCATAGATATTATAGCTACTAAAGTGGGCGAAGATAGTTCTATTCAAAAAATGATTCAGCTTATTAGAAATGCGGAACAGAAACAGGCTCCGATTCAGCGTATAGCTGATACTGTTGCTAGTCGATTGGTTCCTATTGCATTGATGATTGCATGTATAGGCTATCTAGTAACTGGAAATATCATCGTCGGTGTTACTGTGTTGGTAGTATTTTGCCCTTGTGCATTGGTACTTGCTACACCTACTGCGGTTATGGCCGCTATTGGTCAAGCTACTAAACATGGCGTTATTATTAAATCAGGAGAAATTCTTGAAACTATGGGAAAAGTAGATACCATGGCATTTGATAAAACCGGCACATTAACACGTGG
>NZ_CALLVP010000067.1 GCF_938010505.1 uncultured Veillonella sp.
ACAATGGGGGCTCGACCATTAAAACGTGCTATTCAACGTTTAATTGAGGACCCAGTGTCGGATCTTATTTTGAAAGGAGATGCAAAAGAAGGCAAAATTATTAAAGCAGATGCAAGGGATAATGATCTTGTTGTATCAATATGATAAAAAATACAAATTATACAGTTGATGACTACCTTTCATATAAAAAATATAAGTTAAATGGTATACTATAGAATAATGATAGTTAACCATGTAGTAAAATTATGCATAAAAGGTCATGAATGGTTATCATTCATGACCTTTCTTTTTAAAAGTTTTGAGGTATTATGGCAAAAGCAAAATCAGTATTCTTCTGTCAAAATTGTGGGGCTGAATCCTCTAAATGGATGGGTCGTTGTCCACAATGTGGTGAATGGAATACATTAGTTGAAGAAATCATTAAAGAAACTAAACATAGCCGCACACCTTCTCGTGGTGTAGGACAATCAACGAAACCTACGGCCTTGCCAGATATTGAAATCTCTTCTATTGCACGCGTATCTACAACCTTTGGTGAAATTGACCGCGTATTAGGTGGTGGAATAGTACCTGGTGCACTCATGCTCTTGGGTGGCGATCCTGGTATTGGTAAATCTACTCTGTTACTACAGGTGTCTCAGAAGGTAGCTGATACAGTAGGTGCTGTTCTTTATGCATCTGGTGAAGAGTCTCAGTTACAACTTAAGCTTCGAGCAGAGCGACTGCATATCAATAGTGAACGGTTACAAGTTATTGCAGATACAGATTTAGATCATATATTACAGCAGGCCGATGCAATGACTCCATCCTTACTAGTTATTGATTCAATTCAAACTATGTATACTGGAGATATTGATGCTGCACCAGGCAGTGTAAGTCAAGTTCGTGAATGTACATCTCGCTTGCTTCGCTTTTGTAAAGAACGCAATATTCCAACCGTTATTATTGGACATGTAACGAAAGAGGGCAATATCGCTGGTCCACGTATGTTAGAACATATGGTAGACGTAGTGCTGTACTTTGAAGGAGAGCGTTCTTATCAATTCCGTATATTACGATCTATTAAAAACCGTTTTGGATCTACATCAGAAACAGGCATTTTTGCTATGGTAGAGGAAGGGTTACAGGAATTGTCTAATCCGTCTGCTTCTCTTTTAGCCGAGCGTTCCGATGAAGAAAGCGGCAGTGCCGTCATGATTTACCTTGAAGGGGTTCGTCCCATCTTAGTAGAGGTACAAAGCTTGGTCGTTACTACGGCTTTTGGTATGCCACGACGTACGGCGATAGGTTACGATCTTAATCGATTAATCGTATTATTGGCTGTTTTAGAAAAACGTTGTGGCTTTACATTAGGCAATAAAGATGTATATGTAAATGTTATCGGTGGTCTCAAGGTAAATGAACCGGCTTGTGATTTATCTATGGCGGTTGCTATCGTATCAAACTTAAAAAATCGTATCGTGCCAACAGACATGGTTATCTTAGGCGAAGTAGGTTTAACTGGTAATGTTCGCAGTATTCCTCGCATTGAACAGCGTATTAATGAAGCTAAGAAATTAGGCTTTAAAAAGTTTATTATTCCTGATGGCAATTATAAGCAAATCAAGGATAATGATAGTTCTATCAAAATTAGAGGCGTCAAATCTATACAAGAGGCGATGCAGCTCGTATTTTCATAATTAGGAGGTGATTTCATGATTTATCGGATTTTGCGCTATGTAATAGCCATCCTAGTAGGTACAGCGGCTTATGTGGGGATGGATAGCTTAGCACCTATTATCGATCCATATTTAGTCTCTCAATTTGAATCCTTTGGGGATATGTCATTAACAATTGCACGCATTGCAGTATTAATTATTGGTACATTATTAGGCCTTATTATTGGCTATTTGATTTCCTCATTTATTTTAAAACAAGGTTTAGTAATTGCTAAAAGATTAGAGCGCATTCTTACTCATATCCCTAATCAAGAATTGATCGCAGGCACCATCGGTTTATTATTCGGTCTTATTATTGCAAATTTAATTGGTGTTGCATTCAATCAAGTGCCTATTATAGGACCTTATATTCCTATTATTTTGAGTGCCATTTTTGGATATAGTGGTCTTAAAATCATGGCACGTAAGGGTCCTGAAATGTACAATAACTACGTACAACAATGGGGTGGAGACGGTACTAAAAAAACTAGTCGTTTTAAAATGTTCTCTACTAATAAATTAGATAAATCTTCTAGTACGCCAAAATTATTAGATACTTCAGTCATCATTGACGGTCGTATCAAAGAACTATGTGCTACAGGCTTTATTGAAGGGCCTCTTATGGTACCACTATTTGTATTAAATGAGTTACAGGCAATTTCTGATTCTGCGGATGCTACGAAACGCAATCGTGGTCGACGTGGTCTTGATATTTTGAAAGATATGCAAGATGCCAATAAGGTAGCTATAGAAGTCGTTGAAGATGATTATGATGACCTTGTAGAAGTCGATTCTAAACTTATGCGACTTGCTTTAGATAAACAATGGAAATTGATGACAAACGACTTTAACTTGAACAAGGTGGCTCGTGTACAAGGTATTGAAGTACTTAACCTCAATGAATTGGCAAATGTATTAAAACCAGCTCTTATTGCCGGTGAGTGGATTCGCGTACAAATTATGAAAGAAGGTAAGGAAATACACCAAGGTGTAGCGTATCTTGATGATGGTACGATGATCGTTGTCGAAGATGGTAAGCCTTATGTAGGGCAAAATGTTGAAGTTATGGTTACATCCATATTACAAACAAGTGCCGGTCGTATGATCTTTGCTCGTGTAGATGGGGGACAAAATGGACAAGGCAATTAGCTGTATCGTTTTAGCGGCTGGTGCAGGACGTCGTATGGCATATAAGGAGAATAAAATATTTATCCCTCTAGGGCAATACTCTATTATTCAACGTACATTACAAAATGTGGAAAAGCTAAATGATTTAAAGGAGATAATTCTCGTTGTAGCTGAAGGCGAAGAAGGATATATGGCCGAACATATTAAACCTATAGAGTTTACGGTTCCTATTCGCATTGTCCTAGGTGGTGCGGAACGTCAAGATTCTGTAGCATGTGGCCTTAAATCCGTTGCAGATACAAGTAATATTGTTCTTGTTCACGATGGGGCACGCCCATTAGCATCAACGGAACTGTTTGATGCTGTTGTTAGCGCTGCAGTAGAATATGGAGCTGCTACCGTTGGGGTTCCTGCTACGGATACGATTAAACGAGTTGATACAAAGCATACTGTAATAGAAACATTAAAACGCAGTGAGTTATACCAAATTCAAACGCCACAAGGCTTTCAAAAAAATTTATTTAAAGAGGCCCATCAAAAAGCTCATGACGAAAAGTATTTAGGCACTGATGATGTGTCCCTCGTCGAGTGTTTAGGTAAGCCTGTACATATAGTAGATGGAGATTACTGTAATATTAAGGTGACTACACCTAATGATATTGCAGTAGCAAAACGATATTTAGGAATTGAGGATAAGCGTATGCGCGTTGGATTTGGTTATGATATTCATCAATTAAAAGCAGGTCGTCCTTGTATCTTAGGTGGTGTTCATATCGAATCTAAGCTTGGTCCTGATGGTCACTCCGATGCGGATGTTCTCATTCATGCCTTGATGGATGCCATGTTGGGTGCTGCAGGTTTACGGGATATCGGATACTATTTTCCACCTGAAGATGACCAGTATAAAGGGATTTCTAGCATGCTTTTACTAGAAAAAGTAAATTCCTTATTGAAAGAACGTGGGTTACAAGCCTATAATATTGATATTATGGTTATTTCTGAGACTCCTAAATTAAAGCCTCATATTGATATGATGAAGGCTAATTTACAGTCTATATTAGAGATACCATTAGATCGCATTAGTATTAAAGCGACAACGAATGAAATGCTAGGGGCTATTGGGCGCCGCGAAGGCATTGCAGCACAAGCTGTCGTTTCTGTATATGAAGGAGAGATTTAATCATGAGTTCCATGAAAGTTCGTTTTGCTCCAAGTCCTACGGGTCCATTCCATATAGGTGGTGCTCGTTCTGCTTTGTTTAACTGGCTATTAGCACGCAAAGAAAAAGGCACATTTGTATTGCGTATCGAAGATACAGATTTGGCTCGTTCCACACGTGAAAGTGAAGAAAATATCAAAGCTTCTTTGCAATGGCTTGGCATGAACTGGGATGAAGGTGTAGATGTAGGTGGGGAAAATGGTCCTTATCGCCAAACAGAACGTCTTGAACTATATAAAGAGGTAACACAACGTCTATTAGATGAAGGTAAAGCATACGAATGTTATTGCTCTTCAGAAGAGTTAGATGCGGTGCGTCAAAATCAAATGGATCGTGGAGAAACACCAAAATACAACGGTCATTGTGAACACTTAGATGAAGAGACAAAGGCTAAATACATTGCAGAAGGTCGTAAACCTACAATTCGTTTGCGTGTACCTTTGAATAAAACATACGCTTTTGACGATATGGTTCGTGGTCGCGTATCTTTTGAGTCCAATGGCGTAGGTGACTTCGTTATCGTTAAATCCGATGGTATTCCTGTATATAATTTTGCCGTAGTAATGGATGACCATATGATGGGCATTACACACGTTATTCGTGCAGAGGAACATTTATCCAATACACCTCGTCAAATGGCAATTTACGAAGCCCTTGGTTGGGAAATTCCTACATTTGGTCATATTTCCTTGATTCTTGGTAAAGACTACAAGAAAATGTCTAAACGTCATGGTGCTACATCTGTTGAACAATACAAACAATTAGGTTATTTGCCAGACGCACTTGTAAACTTCTTAGCACTTCTTGGTTGGGCTCCAGAAGGAGAGGAAGAATTCTTTACACAAGACGAATTGATTCAAGCGTTCTCCATGGACCGTGTAGCTAAGAATCCTGCTGTATTCGATATTGATAAATTGAACCATATCAACTTCCACTATATGAAAAATTTGAGCGACGAAGATTTATTCCATCTTTGCTTGCCACATTTGAAAGAGGTTGGTTTGGCTCCAGATAGCTTAAATCAAGCTGATATCGATTGGTTGACATTGTTATGTTCTACATTCCGCGACCATATTAGCTATGGTGCTCAAATTAAAGATCATGTAGGCATGTTCATGGGCGAAACCGTATTCCTTGAAGAAGGTCACGAAGAGGAATTGCGTGCTGTATTGAATGAAGAAACAGCTCCCACAGTTCTCAGCACTTTCCGCAATGCATTAGCTGAACTTGATGAAATTACACCTGAAGTTGTAAAAGCAACAATCAAGGCGGTAATGAAAGGAACCTCGTTAAAAGGTAAATTTGTATTTATGCCAATTCGTGTAGCTTTAACAGGTCAAATGCATGGTCCAGATTTGAATAATATTGTCACATTACTTGGTAAAGAAAAGTGCTTACATCGTTTAGATAATGTAGGTGCATTAACAAAATAAATTTTATCAATTAATCAAAGGAGTTCACGTAACAGGTGTTATGTGAACTCTTTTTGTATATGTTGTTAATATTCTATAGAAATGCTATAATAATCGGCGTATTAAATTTTGATTTATTATGAAAGCGAGTGTTTTTATGAGTGTTATTCGTTCTATTAATCACTTATTCAATAGTTATCTATCATGGATAGTACTATTGATGGCTGTTTTAGCATATATGCTACCTACAGTATTTTCTTGGATGACTCCTTATATTGCATACATGCTTCAATTTGTTATGTTTGCGATGGGGTTAACATTAACAGCTAAAGTCTTTATCGATGTATTTAAGCAACCAATGAAGGTCATTCTAGTATCCGTAATCCAATTCTTATGGATGCCATTGGCGGGTTTCTTAGTAGCCTTAGCATTTAATTTTCCACCGGAAATCGGCATTGGTTTTATCTTGTTAGGTGCATG
The DNA here is from genome assembly GCF_938010505.1 of uncultured Veillonella sp. Taxonomy (GTDB): domain Bacteria; phylum Bacillota; class Negativicutes; order Veillonellales; family Veillonellaceae; genus Veillonella. Next base: position 5,937 of record NZ_CALLVP010000067.1, read on the forward strand.
TCCAGGTGGTACAGCATCCAATGTTATGACCTTCCTTGCTAATGGTAATGTTCCTTTATCTGTGTCCGCAACGACTGTGTCTACTTTGCTGGCTCCAGTTTTAACACCTCTATTTGTTGTGTTATATGCAGGTGCTACATCTTCTATTGATATTCAATTTATGCCAATGTTTATGTCCATCGTAAAAATCGTATTGGTACCTATCATCTTAGGCATTGTATTGAATTACTTTATTGGTTCTAAAATTGAGCCAGTTAAATCTGTATGTCCAACGATTGCAGCCATCGCAGTGTTGCTTATTTTGGCAGCTGTAACTGCAGTTAACCAGAAGCAAATTGCTGAAACTGGTTTCATTATCTTTGTAGCCTGTTTAGTACAAAATTTGAGTGGTTATGTTGTGACATACTTGGTATGTAAAGCCCTCAGTATTGATGTGTCATCTCGTCGTGCTATGCAAATCGAAGTGGCTATGCAAAACTCTGCATTATCCGTATCTTTAGCGCTTAAGCACTTTACACTACAAGCTGCGGTAGCAGGTGCAGTATTTTCCATTATTCATAACTTTACGGGCTCTATCTTTGCGGGGATTTGCCGTAAACATGATGATCAAGAAAAGTTAGAAAACGCATAATATTAATCCTCATCATTTCTAATTAAGTTGGCTGAAATACGCATGTATGATAGACTAATAGATACATTTGAAAGATGAGGATTTTTCTTATAATTATTGACATTCTATAGCATTATTGGTAGAATAATTTTATATATAAATATAGATTATATAATAATAGCTGAGACTGAAAGAAGTACTCTACAACTAACTTTTTAGCGAGAACCGATGGTGGGAGGGTTCATGGATAGGTAGATGAAATGCATTCACGAGCTGACACTCCGATTATAGGTAGGTTTGTCCGGTGACGCGCCGTTATGCGATGAGTGGGTACCACTGCTGGTGCCTAACAGAGTGGAACCGCGGACCATCGTCTCTGTATGAGATGAGAGGTCTTTTTTATTTTACAAAAATGGAGGCATCGGTAACGATGAGAGAAATTACTGTTTATAATACTATGACGCGCCAAAAAGAGGTATTCAATCCTGTAACACCAGGCGAGGCTAAGATGTATGTATGTGGTGTTACACCATATAATCATCCTCATATTGGCAATGCACGTCCTTTCGTAACTTGGGACGTAATTCGTCGCTATATGAAACATGTAGGCTATAAAGTAACATATGTACAAAACTTTACTGATGTTGATGATAAAATCATCAACACTTCTAATGGTGAAGGTGTATCTTGGGATACCATTGCGAACCGTTATATCGATAGCTATTTTGAAGTAATGGATGCGCTTGGTGTACAACGTGCAGACATTTATCCACGTGTATCTACGCATATTGAAGATATCATTACTATGATTAATACATTGATTGAAAAGGGCTATGCCTATGAACTCGATGGCGATGTTTATTATAGTGTTGATAAATTTGAACATTATGGAGAGCTATCTGGTCGTACATTAGACGATATGGAAGCAGGCGCTCGTATTGAAGTAGATGGTCGTAAGAAAAATCCTATGGACTTTGCATTGTGGAAAGCAGCAAAACCTGGTGAACCATATTGGGAAAGCCCATGGGGCAATGGTCGTCCAGGATGGCATATTGAATGTTCTGCTATGAGTCAAAAATACCTGGGTACAGAATTTGACTTCCATGGTGGTGGTAGCGATTTGATCTTTCCACATCATGAAAATGAAATCGCTCAATCTGAAGGTTGCTCTGGACAACATCCAGCAGTGCGCTACTGGTTGCACAATGGCTTTATCACTATTAACTCTGAAAAAATGTCTAAATCCTTGAATAATTTCTTCTTGGTAAAAGATATTTTAGAACAATATAGCCCTGATGCATTGCGTTACTTCTTATTGAGCACGCATTACCGTAGCCCATTAGATTTCTCTGATGAGCGTTTAGAAGAAGCTAATAAATCTTTGGAACGATTAAGCACAGCTATTGAAAATCTTCTTTACCTTGAAAAATGTGAACCAGGCTCATGTGATGAAGCTCAACGTTTATTAGAAAAAGCAAAAGAATACGAAGAAGAATTTGAGGCTGCTATGAGCGATGACTTCAACACTGCTTTAGCAACATCTAGCATGTTTGGTCTCGCAAAGGAAATCAATATCTATTACCAAGCTGTAACAAGTAGAGAAGGCGTTGTTTGCCAAGAAGCGATTGCTGAAGTAAAACGGATTTTCAAATTTATGACACATGTTATTGGCGTTCTTGAAAAAGCCTGGGAAGGCAATACGGGTGCTAATGCTGCTGAATACGAAGAATTAATGCAAGTTATTCTTTCTGTACGTCAAGCTTGTCGCGACCAAAAGCAATGGGCACTAGCTGATTGTATTCGCGATCGATTAGCTGAGATTGGTATTACTATTGAGGACTCCCCTCAAGGTGCACGGTGGAAAAAACGTGAAGTTTAAACAATTTCAATTCTTAAAAAATGAAGCGATAAAAAAACTGACGGCTCTTAAACAAGAGCCGCTTCGTTTGCGTAATCGGACTATAGAAGAGTGCCTAAGTGCTGATGCAGTTATGCTAGCTTATATCGGCGATGCAGTATACTCCATGTATGTACGCGAACGAGTAGTGCAAATGAATATCACAAAGGTACAGGTATTGCATACAATTGTTACTGAATTTATTTGTGCTAAATCACAGGCAAAAGTATTGCTAGAAATAGAAGATGCTTTCACAGAAGAGGAACAAGCTATTGCACGCCGTGCTAGAAATAGTAATGTAAATGTGCCTAAAAGTAGTACTGTTCAAGAATATCGCAGTAGTACGGCCTTTGAAGCAGTACTAGGATTTCTTTACGAAACGCGCCAAGAGGAGCGCTTACAACATATTATGGGGCAAGCCTTTTCTATAACTCTACGAGGTATGTAGTATGGATAATTATATTGTAGGTCGCAATGCGGTTAAAGAAGCCCTTAAAAGTGGTCGATCTATTCAACGCATTATGGTCAGTGAAGATAAGGTAAAAACAGGTCTAGCTGATATTGTAGGTCTTGCTAAATCTCAAGGAATTGAAGTTAGACCAACACCTATAAAACAAATGAATAAGTACGATTTGGAAGTACCTCATCAAGGTGTTATAGCTCTTGTATCGGCCGTTCAATTTAAGGAATTGGGCGAGGTATTACAAGAAACGACTCATGAGGTTCCTTTGCTGATCTTAACGGATGGTGTTGAAGATCCACATAATATGGGGGCCATCATTCGTACAGCTGAATGTGTGGGAGCGACGGCTGTACTCATTCCTAAACGACATAATGCGCCTATTAATGCTACTGTTGCGAAGACATCTGCTGGAGCTATTGAACAGATTCCACTTGTACAAGTTGGCAATGTAGCACAAACCATAAAACAACTTCAAAAACAAGGGTTTTGGGTGATGGGAGCCCACATGGAAGGTGACCGCACTTTGTACGAGGCTGACATGACAATTCCAACCGTTATCGTCATTGGTAATGAAGGTAAGGGGATTAGTCGCGTTGTAAAAGAAGCTTGTGATTTTCTTGTAACAATTCCTATGTATGGAAATTTGAATTCTTTGAATGCATCTGTTGCAGCTGCAGTTCTTATGTATGAGGCGGTACGTCAACGCCAAGCGAAATAACTATGCTGAAAGATATCTTAATTGTAGACGGATACAATGTAATTTTTGCATGGACTCATTTGAAAAAACTGGCTCACGAGTCCTTAGAACATGCGAGAATGGAACTTCGAGATAGATTGTTAAATTATGGTAAATTCAAGGGCTATGAAGTAATCCTTGTGTTTGACGGTAAATATACAAAATCCGGAGGCTCTATTGAATCCATTACAAGTGGATTCATTGAAGTGTATACTGACGATGGAGAAACGGCGGATTCATTTATTGAACGAGAGGTGTTTTTACGTAAAGGCAAATATACTAATGTATATGTTGTAACCTCTGATAGAGCAGAACAAAATCAGATTTTAGGCTCTGGGGGATTACGTATTCCTGCTCGTGAGTTACAAAATATGATTCGCATAGCTAAGGAAGAGGAGCGATTACAATACGCTCATGAACATAGACGAGATCAATTTACATTGCGTCGTGGTCATTGATAGTTGAAAATCATATATAGTTCCAGTATAATAAATATATTGGTTTTTCTCATTCAATTGTAAGGAGGAGCTTATGAAAATGATTCATACACGCAAGTCCGATTACAATTTCAAGGAAATGACCGATGAGCAAGTTGTGGTCATAGCTCAAGAAGAGCAAAATGAGTTTGCAATCGATTATATTGTTAATAAATATAAGAACTTTGTTCGAGCTAAGGCTCGCTCCTATTTCTTGGTAGGTGCCGATAGAGAGGACATCATCCAAGAAGGTATGATTGGACTCTATAAGGCGACGCGTGATTTTAAACACGATAAGTTAGCGTCCTTTAGAGCCTTTGCGGAACTTTGTATAACTAGACAAATTATTACAGCCATTAAATCGGCTACAAGACAAAAACACGCGCCTTTGAACTCCTATATATCCTTAAACAAACCGGTATATACTGAGGACTCTGAGCGTACATTGATCGAAATGCTATCTTCAACAAAGGTTACAAATCCTGAAGACCTTATCATCAGTCAAGAGGAACTAGATGATATTGAGCGTAATATTGGTCATATTTTAAGTGATCTCGAGTGGGAAGTTTTGGAAGGATATCTAGATGGACGTTCTTATCAAGAAATGGCTGAGGTCACAGATCGCAGTGTTAAATCTATTGATAATGCGCTGCAAAGGGTAAAACGTAAATTAGAGAAATATTTAGAACATCGTGTATTGGGTTCGCAACGAGCCTCACAGGAAGGATGACAGTCGTGACAAATTTTTTAATGATCCTAGAAGTAATCGTATCAATTTTATTAATCGTAGTTGTAGTTGCACAAAATAGTAAAAGCTCTGGTATGGGTGGCGCAGTTTCTGGTGCGGCAGACTCTTCTTTTGGTGGTAAGGCCCGTGGTTTAGACGGTTTCTTGTCCAGATGTACGATTATATTGGGGATTATCTTTGCTGTGTTGAGTTTAGTTTTAGGGGCAATGATTAATCAATTCTAATGATGAAAGCCTGCATTGCAGGCTTTTTATTTTTTCATCCTAATAAGGGGGTGCAGACTTGAAGAAGAAGTTATTGGACTTTTATAAATCTATACAACCACATGCATACCATATTGAGGATGCAGCAATGGATAATCGTATTCAAGGCGGTAAAGATCTTGAAATGTTTATTCGATCTGCGAAAATGCTTGCCCGTGAAGGCGTATTAACTTCGACTCGTCCAGATGTTTATCAGTATGCAGATCAACAGCATGAAGAATATGAAGGTATCTATAAAGGTTATCGTAAGTCATATGGTTTTGTTATCATGCTAGATGATGAAGATATTTATGTAGCCGAACAAAATAAAGGTACAGCCATGCATAATGATAAGGTACGTGTTCGCGTTGTACCATCAGATTATACTAAGCATAAACGTGAAGGTATCATCGTTGATGTTATTGAGCGTGCCAACGAAACTATTGTTGGTACTTACGATAGACAACAACATTTTGGCTTTGTTGTACCTGATGATGAACGCATTGGTACTGATGTTTTTGTGGACTTAAAAAATACTTTAGATGCTCGTAGTGGAGCTAAAGTTTTAGTAAAAATTACAAAATGGCCTGAAGGCGACAAAAAGCCTGAAGGGATTATTACAGAAATTCTAGGTTATAAGGGGGATGTAGGCCTAGACATTAACTGTATTATGGCTAACCATAAGATTCCTTTTGCCTTCCCTGAAGAGGTTATTAAGGCTAGTAAGAAGATAGATACTGTTATCCATGAGGATCCAAAACGTTGGGACCTTAGAGACTTACAAATGGTAACTATCGACGGAGAAGATGCAAAAGATCTTGATGACGCTGTAAGTGGTCGCAAATTACCAAATGGTAATTACGAACTAGGTGTACATATTGCGGACGTTAGTCATTACGTCACTTCTGGTCAGCCTATTGATAATGAAGCGTATAAGCGTGGTACTTCTGTTTATTTGGTGGACCGAGTGGTACCAATGTTACCAGAGGTATTATCGAATGGCATTTGTAGCTTAAATGCACATGAGGACCGCTATGCTATGACGTGCATGATGGAGATTGATGATTCGGGTACAGTTGTTAATTATCGTATTCGTCCGTCTATTATCCACGTAGGACGTCGTTGCAGCTATAAGGAAGTTTATAAAGCGCTTGAAGAAAATATTATTCCTGACGATTTAGTAGATTTTATACCTATGCTTCGCGATTTAGCAGAGATTTCAAAGATTTTGAATCGGATGCGTCGTCGTAGAGGGGCATTAGACTTTGATTTTCCTGAGTATAAGGTATTACTTGATCTCGACGGTACACCGTTGCGTATTGTAAAACGCGACCGAACTATGGCAGAGCGACTTATCGAAGAATGTATGCTCATTGCCAATGAAACGGTAGCAACACATTTGAAAGATACTGAACGTACATCGGTATATCGTATTCATGAAAATCCAAGTGAAGAGAAATTAGATTTATTCCAAAAGGTATTAAATTATTTAGGTCAAAATCTTGTCCTCAGTGCTGATGGCGTAACGCCACGAGATTTCCAAAAAATCCTTGATGTGGTGAAGGGACAGGATATAGAGCAAGTGGCTCAAATTATGACCTTACGCTCCATGCAGCAAGCAAAATATAGCATAGAAAATGTTGGCCATTTTGGTTTAGCGTCTACATGCTATACGCATTTCACATCTCCCATTAGACGCTATCCGGACTTGATGGTGCATCGTCTTTTAAAAGCGGATATGCATTGGAAAGGTGGATACTCTAAACGAGATGTAGATGAAGCCTTCTTGGCAGGTGCAGTGGAACATTCCTCCATACAAGAACAAGTAGCAACTGAAGCGGAACGTGAAACTACAGATCTTAAGAAGACTCAATACATGGTTCCTTTTGTAGGCGAAGTTTTTGAAGGTACTATTGCGAGCATAACATCCTTTGGAATGTTTGTAGAATTAGAGAATGGTATCGATGGTCTCGTGCATATTAGCATGATGAACGATGATTACTATTTCTTTGACGAAGAGCACTTTGTCCTCGTTGGTAAGCGTACAGGTAAAACATATCACTTAGGTGAAAAGGTTATTGTTACACTTGTAAAAGCCGATGTAGAAAAAAAACAAATCGATTTTGTCCTTGGTGAAGTAGATAACCTGATGGCTATCCAAGAACAATTGAACAGTGGTTCCGATTATGCTAATAGTCGTGATGGTTTTGGCAGTTCTAAGGATCGTAAATCATCCCGAAAAAGCGGTAGAAAATCGTCTAGACGAGATGATTCAAAAACTGGACGTTCTAGATATGATGCTTTCAGCAAAAAATCTAAAAAAGGCAAATCGAGTCGCAAGAAGTCGAATAAAGCTACAAAACGTAGTCAATCCAAAAAATCTAAAAGTAAACGTAAACGATAGAGGGAAATATGGCAAAGAAAACTAGCCCATCGCTTATTGCTGATAATCGTAAGGCGCGTCATGATTTTCATATTCATGAAACCTATGAAGCTGGCATTGCTTTAACAGGGACAGAAATAAAATCTATCCGCCAAGGTAAGCTTAATCTTAAAGATAGCTTTTGTCGTATAGATAAAGGGGAAATCTTGTTGTATGGCGTTCATATTAGCCCATATGAACAAGGAAATCGCTTTAACCATGAACCAGAACGGACACGTAAGTTATTGATGCATAAATCTGAAATCAATAAGTTACTTGCCCAAGTTAAGGAGAAGGGGTTTTCTTTAGTACCACTTAACTTTCATTTCAGTCACGGTTATGTCAAGGTTACTGTAGGTCTAGTAACTGGTAAGAAATTATATGATAAGCGCCAAGATATGGCAGAACGTGATGCTAAGCGCGATATTGCTAAGCGAATTAAAGAACAGCAAAAATATTAAGAATCAAAAGGAATCAAGTCTATAAGGCTTGATTCTTTTTTCTTTTGTTAACTAAAGATATATTTTTAGTTGATAAAAATACAATGAGAATTTATAATGTAAACAATAAGAAATGTCTGTAGTTAACATTTTCTAAGTAGAGGAGATACATTATGAATCAGAATATTCGGTACATTACAGAAATAGCTATCTTAACGGCTATGATTACAGTATTAGGGGCAATCAAAATACCTAATATTATTCCTGGTATAGAGTTTCAACTGTCTGCGCCGTTAGCGGTAGCGATATGTGCCGTATTCGGATTTAAAAAGTATATTATAAGTGGTTGTTTATCTAGTCTAATAGGCTTAGCATTAGGTACACAATCGATTTTGAATGTTATGATTGCCATGCAATTCCGCCTTATCGTAGGACTTATTCTCTGGATGTGTCAAAACCATATGGTTGGTATCATGATTTCTGGGCCAATTGCATCTGCTTTGGCGCGACTATCCTTGTCCTTATATATTGGAAAGGCTGCATTGCCGATGATTGCACTAGCTGTTCCTGGAATGATCTTTACGGTAATTATGGCACCAGTATTTGTGAAAGTATTCCATAAAATTCACAACCAAGTACCTCAAAGTAATGTAGTTAAAGGTAAGGTATCATAATATGGATGAATTATATAGTGTGCGCATGCGCGCAGCTCAAGGTGGTCCCCATGAAAACGGGGGCCACCATATTTCTGGAGCTGAGCGCATGGTGACCTTAAATCAAGTTGGATTTATAGCCCAGTCTTTAGCTGAACGAGCTTTGCATCACAGTAAAGGGACTGCTGATTTTATCAATATTACGGTGGACTTAATTCCGTCGGAAACAATTACATATATAAATTGTTTAAAAGTAGAAGAACATACGATCAATAGCGTTACTGAGGCACATCAATTAGCTGTAAAACTTTTACAGGGGGCTGATATTAGTGAGACAGCTATTAAAAAATCTATTTTTTTCTTAAAAAGTCTAGTTTCATCTATGCGGGGAGCTATGTTGGTTGATGCAATTTCTGGTGAGCGCCTCGATGCAGGTAATCGTGGTGTTCGCGTAAGTCATATGGACTCCTTTGATTCTGATAAACTAGGAGATAATGAACATATGAGAGAGGCCTTAGTATTGGCGTCTAAGGTGCAATCTGCTGAAGAGATTGTAGGCGAATTATGTTGGTCTGATGATCCAGATTACACAATAGGCTACGTGGCTTGTAATGGTGTTTACCATCGCATCCCTAATATGAAGGAAATTGGCTCTAATTTAGGGGGACGTGTATTCTTTGTAAAGCCGAATGTTAATTTGGAAGGTGTAATTGAGTACTTGGAAAAAGCGCCAGTACTTGTTCAGTGGTGATCGTATGTATAAATTCTTCCAAGAACAGTTAGATGGTAAAATAAATAACCATAATTTGCGTACTTTAACGGAATACTGCCCTATAGATGCAGTACGGGTTAAAAAAGATGATAAAGAATATTTGATGATGGCGTCAAATAATTATTTAGGTCTTACCTTTGATCAACGTGTAATAAATGAAGTCATTAAAGGGGCTCAACAATATGGTACTGGTTCAGGCGGTTCCCGTCTTGTATCTGGTACATTCCCCTTGTTTTCAGAACTTGAAAAAGAACTAGCAAAATTTAAGAATACAGAAAAAGCTCTCGTGTTTAATACTGGCTACATGGCAAATGTCGGTACTATTTCTGCTATAGCAGATAAAAATACGATTATTTTTAGCGATGAATTAAATCATGCTAGTATTATTGATGGCTGTAGATTGAGTAAGGCTACTATAAAAGCCTACACGCACTGTGATGTAGAAGAATTAAAGTTTTTACTTGAACAAGTAGATCGTAATGCACGTAAGCTCATTGTCACAGACGGAGTCTTTAGCATGGACGGTGACATAGCCCCATTAGATAAGCTCTACAAGCTCAGCCGTGAGTATCATGCTTTACTTATGGTAGATGATGCTCATGCGACGGGGACAATTGGCAACGGACATGGCACAGCTGCTTATTATGGACTCGAAAAAGAAGTGGATATTCAGCTAGGTACATTGAGCAAATCTCTAGGATCCGTTGGCGGCTATGTGGCTGCTAATAGTACTATCATCGATTATCTAGTGAATATGAGTCGCAGTTTTATATTCTCTACGGCATTGTCTCCAGCCGATATAGGTGCCGCTTTGGCCGCATTACAAATCATAGAGTCTGATTCATCCGTATTAAGGCGACTACAAGACAATGTGAACTATATGACAGATTGCTTAAATTCTATGGGAATATATGCCACGAATGAAACTCCAATTTTTCCAATACTTATCGGTAGCAATGAGGATACTCTAGCAGTATCCAATCATTTATACAACGCTGGAATTATAGGTACGGCGATACGGCCGCCTACAGTTCCTGTTGGTGAAAGTAGGATTCGTCTAACCGTTACAGCTGCACATAATAGAGAACAAATTAATTATGTGTGCCAGACATTAAGTAAAGCTATCAAAGAATTGAATTGTGAAGGTTCTATATAATTGACAGCAGTATTAAATGGGCTTATAATTATTAAACCGACGCACGGGGATGTAAAGGTTTCGACAGGGGTGCGTGTGGTATAGATAGCGAGTCGGCGTTCCATGAGGCCGTTAAACGGTGGGAAAACATTTAAACGCAGAAGAAAATTTTGCATTAGCTGCATAAGCTACGTCCCTCATACTTGTGCCTACCAAGTGTGAATGGACGTCAAACAGTAGGCTGGTCTAATTTAGTTGTTCATATGAATTAGGCGAGACAATATGAACTGGGGTTGTGTAGCTTGTCTGTGAGCGATAGCAACCCGAAATCTCAATCATAGACTGTGCTCGGAGAAGTCTATATGGCAACACTCTTGGACAGGGGTTCGACTCCCCTCATCTCCACCAACTAGAAAAGTACATTTTTATTAGAAATAATTCTGTGCTTACAGATAAATTTATGATTATTCGGCTATAATAGATATAGAATAGCCGATTAAGTGGTTTTTAAAACCGCCTAGGAAGATTCTTAGGCGGTTTTTGTTTATTAAGAGTAAACTTACTATTAATTTTGATTAATTGAAAACTACCTGTGTTCATATTAAATAATAAATGCCAATGATTTTTAACTTTTTTATTGTATACAATATATATGATTTTATTTAGATTTTATCTATGTTTTACAATGGTTGAAAGATGTCGAAAAATTGACTTTATCTATAGAATCCTGTAAAATGTATAAAGATATTTATGAAATTATGTGACATAAATGATTAGTTTCGTGTAAAGGAGTACAGATAATGAAGTACCGTTATTCCCGTATGTTAGCGGCTCTCGTTATGTCTGCTGTGATGGTTGCTGGTTGTGGCAATAATCAACAGCAATCAGGCGAGATTAATGTTAATACATATAAAATTACAGCAAGTGATACTCAAGTAGACCAAACATTTGCTGGTACAGTAGTTGCAGAGAACTCTGTAGCTGTACATGCTCGTGTGAGTGGTTACATTGTTGAGAAGTTCGTTAAAGGCGGGGAACAAGTGGTAGCTGGACAACCACTATATCGCATTGACTCCCGTCAATATGAAGCAAGTCTTGCTAATGCGGAAGCACAAGCAGCTCAAGCTAATGCAAACTTGAAAAATGCTGAAGTGGATCTTCAACGTTATGAAACTTTAGCAGCACAAGATGCGATTGCTCAACAACGCGTAGATACACAACGTAGTGCTACAGAACAAGCTAAGGCTACTTATGAAGCTTACCAAGCTTCCGTGAAAATTGCTCAAGATAATATGGGTGATACCATAGTATATGCACCATACTCTGGTACATTGCGCATGGATGATGTAGATATGGGCACATTTGTTCAAGCTGGTTCTACTACATTAGTTACAATCGATTCTATCGATCCAATTTTTGTAGAGTTCAGCATGACAGAGCAAGAATATCTTGACTTCATGAAAAACCCAACTGATGATGATTCAAACGGCCCAAATATTCAACTAAAACTTGCTGATGGTGAAACGTATAACGAACTTGGTTCTATCGTTCAAGCGGCTAAGAGTCTCGACCAATCTACGGGTAAGCTTGTATTGAAAGCGTCTTTCCCAAATCCTAATCATTTATTGTTACCAAACATGTATGCTACGGTTGTTTCTCCTGGTGAAAAGCTTAAAAATGCAATTCTCGTACCAAGCCGTGCAATTTTACAAATCATGGATAAAAACTTTGTTTATGTTGTGAATGCTGCTGGTGTAGTAGAACAAAAAACAGTAGAGGTAGGCGGCACAAAAGGCAATGAAACGATTATTAAATCTGGTTTAGCTGCGGGTGATACGATTATCGTTGACGGCTTGACTAAGGTAAAAAATGGCGTAAAAGTAAACGGTAAACCACTAACTAAAGATCAGTTGAAAGCTACAAAATAGAAGGGGGCTAGATCGTGTCGAAATTCTTTATTAATCGACCTATCTTTGCCATCGTAATAGCCATTGTTATTACCTTGGTAGGTCTCATTTCTATGATGAACCTTCCGATAGCTCGATATCCACAAATTTCTCCTCCTACAGTGCGTGTTAACACGGCCTATACTGGTGCAACAGCGCAAGTTGTTAATGATACAGTGGCCAGTGTTATTGAAACACAAATTGTAGGCGTACAAGATATGGACTATATGACGTCTAATAGCTCCAGTTCTGGTAGTTATTCCTTGACTGTTCAGTTCAATCAAGGTACAGATGCTGATATGAATACGGTTAATACACAAAACCGTGTGCAAGCAGCACTTTCACAATTGCCTGCAGAGGTACAAGCAGTAGGGGTTACTACTACTAAATCTTCAGGTGATATGGCGATGGTATTCTCCTTGAGTTCTCCTAATGGCACATATGATGCAACATTCTTGAAGAATTATGGTTCCAACTACATGATGGACTCCATCAAAGCTATTAAGGGGGTAGGCTCCGTTCAAGAGTTTGGTTCTGACTATTCCATGCGTATTTGGTTGGATCCTGCGAAAATGCAAAAGTTGGGTGTTACTATTTCTGAAGTAACTGCTGCTATTAAAGGTCAAAACTTACAAGCTGCGGCAGGTACGGTTGGTCAAGGTCCTACAAATGGTGAACAAGCATTCCAATATCCTATTAAAATCGATGGTCGTCTTGTAACACCAGAACAATTTGGTGATATTGCTATTAAAAACTCTAATGGTAAAGTTTTGCATCTTAAAGATGTAGCAAGAATTCACATTGGAGCAAGAGATTATAACTTTATTGCAAAATCTGCTCATAAAGAGGTTGCAGGCTTTGCAATTTCCTTGCAAAATGATGCCAATGCTTTAGAGACAATTGCAAATGTTAAAAAGGTATTGGATGAACAATCTAAATCTTTCCCACCAGATATGCAATATAACGTAGTTGTAGATAATACAAAGTTTGTTGAAGCCTCTATTAATGAAGTTGAACATACCTTTGTAGAAGCATTACTCCTCGTTTTAGTCGTTGTATATGTATTCTTACAATCTTGGCGCTCCACAATTATTCCTATGATTGCCGTTCCAGTATCTTTACTTGGTACATTTGGTGCGTTCGTATTATTGGATTTCTCTATTAATACATTGACACTTTTTGCGATGGTACTTGCCATCGGTCTTGTTGTAGACGATGCTATCGTAGTAGTAGAGGCTGTTGAATATGAATTAAAGTATAACGGCTTACCTCCAAAAGAGGCAGCTATTAAAGCGATGGAAAACGTACAAGGCCCTGTAATTGGTATTGCTTTTGTATTATCCGCTGTATTTATCCCAGTTGCCTTTATGGGTGGTATGACTGGTATTCTTTACAAACAGTTTGCCTTGACAATTGCTGTTTCCGTTGTTATCTCTGCGATTGTAGCCCTTGTTTTAACACCGGCGTTATGTGCTACCATGTTAAAACCGCATACTCCTAAAGAGCGTGAAGATTGGTTGCATCGTAAATTAAACAAGTTCAACAATGGACTTGATCGATTTAGTAATTGGTATGGCATTCAATTAGCTCGTTTAAGTCATCGTTTGAGCTTAACCGTTATTGCACTGCTAATTTTTGCAGGTGGTACAGCATTAGTATTCCACTTCTTGCCAACTTCCTTCGTGCCGGCAGAGGATAGTGGTTATTACATGATTGCTGTTAATGAACCACCAGGTGCTACATCAGAGCGTACGATGGCTACACTTGAAAAGATTGCATCATTCCTAGAAGATAAAAATGATTCTGAAAAGCCTAGAGAAGAGCAATTGTTCCAAGAGGTGTTTACAGTTTCTGGCTTTGATATTTTAGGTGGTGGTCAAAAATCTAGTGCGGGTATAATCTTTGCTAGTATGTCTGATTGGAAGTATCGTACTACGCAGGCTACCTCCATTAATGCCATGATTGGTCAAACCTTTGGCTATGCTGCACAAGGTGTGCCTGAAGCAACGGTAATTGCCTTGAATCCACCATCTATTCCAGGTTTGGGTACTACTGGTGGCTTTAGCATGTATATCATCAATAAGGCTGGTGATAGTCCTCAAGTTATGGCGGAACGTGCGAATGAATTTATCGCCGAAGCTCGTAAGAGTCCAGCCATTCAATCTATTTATACTACCTTTGATACATCTACACCGTCTTTACAATTTGATGTGAATCGTGAAAAAGCGGCCCAAGATGGTGTGGCACTAGCTGATATCTTTACTACTTTACAAGGTTTCTACGGTAGTATTCAAGTCAATGACTTTACTACTTACGGTAAGAACTATAAAGTAGTGGTGCAAGCTGAAGATGCGTATCGTCAAAATGCAGATCAGCTTAATATGTTGGCTGTTAGAAATAGCAGTGGTCAAATGGTCCCTGTGTCCAACTATATTACGAAGGAACAAACGGGAACACCTTCTACTATTACACGTTTTGATAATGCGATGGCCGTACAAGTCGGTGGTTCTCAAGCTAGTGGTTATTCCTCTGGTGATGCTATTAATGCGTTGAAAGATGCGGCTGCTAAAACGTTACCTGCTGGCTATACATATGACTGGGCAGGTCAATCTCGTGAAGAGTTGAAGGCTGGCTCTCAATCTATGATGATTCTTGGTTTAGGACTAGTATTCGTATTCTTAATTTTGGCTGCCTTGTATGAATCTTGGAAGGTTCCATTTGCCGTATTATTCTCCGTACCATCTGGTATGATTGGTGCTGCTTTAGTACCATTCTTATTGAACTTTACTGGTAGATATGCTTTAGCTAACGATATTTATATGCAGATTGGTCTCTTAACATTGGTTGGCTTAGCTGCTAAAAATGCGATTTTGATTATCGAGTATGCTAAGATTCGTGTTGACGAACGAGGCATGAACGTTGTTGATGCTGCTATCGAAGCTGCAAAAATTCGTTTGCGTCCAATCTTGATGACATCCTTTGCCTTTATTCTTGGTGTATTGCCATTGGCAGTGTCTACTGGTGCTGGTTCTGGCGCACGTACATCTATGGGTATTACAGTTGTAGCGGGGATGACTACAGCAACATTGTTTGGTATTTTTATCATTCCAATGTTGTTCGTCATCATTGAAACTCTTGGTCCTGGATTATTGACAAATCGTAAGAAAAATCATAAATAATTTTCTGTATTAGTACTTAATATAGATAGATAAAAAACACGTCATTACTAAGTAGTGGCGTGTTTTTTTGTATGATTTATGATATAATAATATAGTTAAAAATCGGATTGACGTAAGTCAATATAAAGTGTGAAACTAAACATAAAAGAGGTATATTATGAGTGATGTAAAAACATATGTAGCAGGTCATAAAAGCCCTGATACAGATTCTATTTGTTCTGCTATTTCCTTTGCTAATTTATTGACACAAATGGGCACACCAGCAACTCCAGTATGTGCAGGTGAAGCAAACAAAGAAACAACGTATATCCTGAATCATTTTGGTTTTGAACATCCACAAATCGTTAAGAACTGGGAAGAGTTTGCTCCAGAAGGTGGTAATTTATATTTAACTGACCACAATGAATCTAAACAGATTATCGATGGTTATAAATCCATGAATATGTGCGGCGTTGTAGATCATCACCGTATTGGTGATTTTGAAACTGATGGTCCTGTATTCATGCGTTTAGAACCAGTAGGTTGCTCCAATACGATTATCACTAAATTGTACATAGAAAATAATCAAGAAATTCCTAAAGCAATTGCAGGATTGATGTTATCCGCTATCATTTCTGACACTGTTTTATTCCGTTCACCAACATGCACTGAAACAGATAAAGAAATGGCTCATAAATTAGCCGAAATTGCTGGTGTAGATATCGAGTCTTATGGTCTTGATATGTTAAAAGCTGGTGCCGACATTTCTGATTTGACTAATGATGATATCGTTCGTACAGATATGAAAGAATTTTCCGAAGCAGGTAAAACGATTTCTATTGGTCAAATTTCCGTTATGGACACAACAGACGTATTGGCTAAACAAGGTGAACTTGTACAAGCTTTAGAGGCTCTTCGCAGTGCTAACAACTACGATGCATCTTACATCATGATTACAAATATTCTTAATGAAAGTACAACATTGTTGTTTAGTGGTGATGTAGAAGCTGTAGTAACAAAAGCGTTTGAAAAAGAAGTAAAGGACAATGGTGTATTCTTGCCTAACACAATGTCTCGTAAAAAACAAATCGTACCGCCAATTCTTGGTGCTATGAAATAGTATACAAACGAAAAAGAACGTTGCTCGCAACGTTCTTCTTCTCTATTTATAGCGTTTCAAATATTTTGTATAAATGATCATTGCTATGAGTAATGTGTTTGTTAATTATAGTAATTTGACATTTCCGCATAAGTAATAATTTTTAAGTATTTTTTGCATATATTTGGAACTAATAATTGTATGTAAGGGCAATAGGTGTTTTCCGATGAATTCATTATTAACAGGTTTAAATAAAGAGCAACAACAAGCTGTTCAGCATACGGAAGGCCCTTTATTGATTTTAGCCGGTGCTGGATCTGGTAAAACAAAGGTCTTAACAGTTCGTATTGCACATTTATTGGCACAAGGTGTTAATCCTTATGAAATCTTGGCCATTACTTTTACCAATAAAGCGGCGAAAGAAATGAAAAGCCGTGTAGAAGGTCTTGTAGGCGATGTGGCAAATCGTATTTGGCTCAGTACATTCCACAGCTTTTGTGCTAAGTTTTTACGTTTTGAAATAGATAGTTTCTTAGGGTATAACAGCAATTTTACTATCTATGACACATCCGACTCTCAAGCTGTTATTAAGGCCGCATTGAAAGCGTTAAATTTGGATGATAAATACTATCCTGTAGGGGCTATGATTGCTGCCATATCAGATGCTAAGAATAAATTACTTTTTGCTTCTGATTTTAGAAAACAAGCACGAGACTTTTACCAACAAAAGGTAGCTGATGTTTATGAGTATTATGAGCGGGAGTTGCGCAAGAATAATGCATTAGATTTTGATGATCTATTATTAGTAGCCGTTAAATTATTACAGTCTAATGCGGCTGTTCTTGATAAATATAGTCATCGTTTCCGTTATGTCATGATTGACGAGTATCAAGATACAAACCATGCACAATATTTATTGGCGAAATTATTAGCTTCACATTGGAAGAATATCGCCGTCGTGGGTGATGCTGATCAAAGTATTTACGCTTGGCGTGGCGCTGATATTCAAAATATCTTAGATTTTGAAAAGGACTATCCTAATTGTACATCTATTAAATTAGAGCAAAACTATCGTTCTACTAAGATTATTCTCGATGCAGCCAATGCTGTTATCGATAATAATGAAGGCCGCCCAGAGAAAAATCTTTGGACCGATAAAATAGAAGGCGCAAAAATTCAGCATTTTACGGCTCAATCCGAACATGAGGAAGCAGCTTTTATCGGTGACACAATCGCTAAAAAACATGATATTCATGATGTTCCATACGGGGATATGGCCATTTTATATCGTACAAATGCCCAGTCTCGTGTTCTTGAGGAAGCACTCATTAAGCGGGCCTTACCTTATACGATGGTAGGGGGCACAAAGTTCTATGATCGTAAAGAAATCAAAGACGTTTTAGCTTATTTACGCGTATTATACAATCCCTTTGATGATTTGAGCTTATTGCGCATCATTAATGTGCCAAAACGGAGTATTGGGGCCACTACAGTTGCTAAACTACAAGACTATGCTCGTGAAAAAGGAACGTCTTTGTTTATGACGCTTACGCAGTTACACTTAATTGATTCTATCAAGGGAAAAACTAAGGAAAAGTTAGAAGAATTCGGTATTCTCATCTTTACTCTTGTTTCTGAAATGGAAGATAAAACTGTACTCGATATCTTAGAGTCTATTCTAGATAGAACAGGTTATTTGGCACAATTAGAAGAGAGTACAGACCCACAAGATCAAGCTCGTGCAGAGAATATTGGTGAGCTTTTATCTGTGGCAAAAGACTTCCAAGATACAAATCCATCTGGTACTGTAGAGGACTTTTTAGAGCAAGTAGCACTTGTTAACGATGTAGACTCCTTCGAACAAGAAGAGGCTAAAGTGACATTGATGACATTACATGCTGCAAAGGGTTTGGAATTTCCTATCGTATTCTTATGTGGTTTGGAAGAAGGTTTATTCCCTCATAGTCGTACCTTGATGAACCCTGAAGAAATTGAAGAGGAACGTCGTCTTGCTTATGTAGGTATTACGCGTGCTGAAAAGGAATTATATATTTCTAATGCCACTACTAGAACCGTATTTGGCCGTACTAGTAGTTATTTACCATCTCGATTTATCGATGAAATTCCCGAAGAATTAGTAGATGGCTTACGTGCTAAGCGTAAAGTGCCTGACGATATTAAACGTCATGTACCTCAACATATGAGTGTTACTAGCCGCCCCGTGACGAAACCAATTGTTCGTAATGAAGTAATTGCCGACTGGAAGGTGGGCGATACGGCTATTCATAGTAAATGGGGTAATGGTAAAGTAATCAACGTAACTGGTGAAGGGGCGGGTATGAAATTGACTATCGAGTTCCCTACACAAGGTGTACGTGTCGTAATGGCAAAATTTGCGCCTGTTAAAAAGGGATGATTCGTCTAATTACGTTTATATTTAAATAGAAAACACATACAATCATATAACTAAATATATTTGTGTATAAAAGGATATAAAATGAATCCGAAAGATAGAATTAAAGAGTTGCAACAGGAACTTACTCATGCGCAGTATTTATACTACGTAAAAGATGCTCCTACTATGAGCGACTTTGAATATGATAAAAAATATCGTGAGCTTGTGGATTTAGAAACAGCTCATCCTGAATATATTGTGCCATCTTCTCCAACACAACGGGTCGGTATGAAGGTAGAAGGCTCCTTTGAAAAGGTCGTTCACGGTCGTCCTATGTTGAGTCTTTCCAATGTATTCAATGCTGATGAAGTACGAGCTTTTGGAAATCGTGTAGAAAAGGAACTTGGTCATAAGCCATCTGCGTATGTTGTAGAACTTAAAATCGATGGCTTAGCGGTTAATTTACATTATGAAAATGGTATGTTTGTTCGTGCCGTTACACGTGGTGATGGTCGCGTTGGTGAAGACGTAACAGCTAATGTACGTACCATTAAATCCATTCCATTATTTTTAGAAAATGCACCAGAGTTTATCGAGGTTCGCGGTGAAGCGTATATGCCTCATAGTGAATTTAAACGTATTAATGAAGAACGAGATGAAGAGGGACTGCCAACCTTTGTAAATCCTCGCAATGCTGCAGCAGGATCCTTACGGCAACAAGACCCCGCTATTACAGCAAGTCGAAATTTAGCATTTTTTGCTTATGCTATTGGCTCTGAAGAAGGGGCTAGTATTCATAGTCAAGAGGAATTGCTTAAGAGCTTGGAAGGTTTTAAATTTCCTGTTAATCCTCACTATCGTGTATGCCAAACTATTGATGAAGTTATTGAAACCATCAATTATTGGGATGAAAAGCGCCATGAATTGCCCTATGATACAGATGGCATGGTTATTAAGGTAAATAGCTTTGATGATCAAGAGGTTCTTGGCACTACTGCAAAAGATCCTAAGTGGGCTACTGCTTACAAATATCCGCCAGAAGAGGTAGAAACAATTCTTAAGGATATTACGATTAATGTGGGGCGTACAGGTGTTTTAACGCCTACAGGTGAGCTTGAATCTGTATTTGTATCTGGCACTAATGTAAGTCGTGTAACCTTACATAACCAAGATTTTATCAATGAAAAGGATATTCGTATTGGTGATCACGTTATTATTCATAAGGCTGCGGAAATCATTCCTGAGGTAATTCGTGTGGTAACCGAAAAACGAACTGGCGCCGAGGTTCCTTTTACAATTCCTAATATATGTCCTGTATGTGAGTCACCTGCAGTTCGTCGTGAAGGAGAAGCGGCAGTTCGATGTACGAATAAACATTGTCCAGCTATTGAAAAGGAACAAATTATCCACTTTGCCTCTCGTGACGCTATGAATATCGATGGCCTTGGTCCTAGTATCGTAGAAAATTTGATCAACAACAAGTTAATTACAAATGTTGTTGATTTATATCATTTAACTGTAGACCAACTTGTTACGATGGATCGTATGGGTAAAAAATCTGCAGAAAATTTGGTGAAAGCTATTGATGACTCTAAATCACGCGGTTTAGACCGTGTATTATATGGACTGGGGATTCGTTTAATCGGCTCAAAGGCTGCAACTACAATTGCTAATGTGGTGCAATCTATAGATCGGTTCATGACTATTACTAAGGATGAATTAGTAGCAGTTGAAGAAATCGGGCCCACAATGGCAGATAGCATTGTTGAATATCGTCAAGATCCAGCACATAAGGAAATTATTGAAGGCTTAACTCAAGCAGGTCTTAAGATGACCGTAGATGTAGTAGAAGCTGCAGGCAATCAAATGGAAGGTGAAATCGTCGTTCTCACAGGTAAGCTTGAGGTTATGGGGCGCAGTGAAGCCGGTAAAATCCTTGAAGCTCATGGAGCCAAGGTTACTGGTTCTGTTTCAAAGAAGACAACACTCGTTGTAGCTGGAGAAGATAGCGGTAGTAAGCTCACTAAAGCAAATGAATTGGGCATTCGTGTTATGAACGAAGAAGAGTTCGTAGAACTATTAAAAGAACTCGGTGAAATCCAATAAATATATAGTCTTACAATGTTTTGAAAATATATACTATTTGCTTTATAATAAATAATTATGAAAGGATGTGTTCCGATGAAAATCAGCCAAGAGGAAATAAAAAATATCGCCTTGCTTTCACGATTGGAAGTTAAGGAAGAACATATGGCACATGTAGAAAAAGAGTTGTCCGACATCTTGACCTATGTTGCTGAACTAAACGCATTAGAACTTGACGGTGTTGAGCCAATGGCTCATGCTGTACCATTACAAAATGTATTCAGAGAGGATGAAACTAAACCATCCCTCAATCATGATTTAGCTTTATCCAATGCTCCGGAAGCAGAAGATGGGTACTTTAAAGTACCTCGTGTTGTACAAGAATAGGAGGTTTCACTGTGCCGACAATTCATGAATTACACAAGAAACTTGTGAATAAAGAAATCAGCGCCGTTGAATTGACGAATGCTGTTATTGCTCATAAAGCTAAAGTGGAACCAACTGTACATGCGTACTTATCCGATTCTCATGAACGTGCTTTAGCTACAGCTAAGGCTGTAGACGAAGCGATTGCTAAAGGTGAAGCCATTTCTTCATTAGCTGGTATTCCTGGAGCGATTAAAGATAATATTTGTATCAAAGACGAACCTGCAACTTGTGCGTCCAAAATGTTAGAGAACTTTGTGCCTCCATACAATGCGTCTGTTATCGAACGTTTACAAGATAATCATTATATTAGTCTTGGTAAACTTAATATGGACGAATTTGCTATGGGCGGTTCTACAGAAAACTCCGCATTAGCAAAAACGACTAATCCATGGAATATTGACTGTGTACCGGGTGGTTCCTCTGGTGGTAGTGCAGCTGCTGTTTCTAGTGGTTCTGCTATTTGGGCTCTTGGTTCTGATACAGGTGGTTCCATCCGTCAACCAGCGTCTTTCTGTGGCGTAGTAGGCTTGAAGCCAACCTATGGTAATGTATCCCGTTATGGTCTTATTGCCTTTGCATCTTCTTTGGACCAAATCGGCCCTATTACACGTGATGTAACAGATGCTGCATTAGTATTAAATGCTATCTCTGGTCACGATGCTAAAGATTCCACATCCATTCCAGGGGCTCGTGTAGATTACACTACTGCTCTTGTAAATGATGTAAAAAATCTGAAAATCGGTGTACCAAAAGAATTTTTTGGCGAAGGTCTTAATAGCGAAGTTCGTAAAGTTATGGAAGAGGCTATTGAAACATATAAAAAATTAGGTGCTGAAATTGTTGAGGTTTCTTTACCTAATTCTAAATATGCATTATCTGCGTACTATATCATCGCATTAGCAGAGGCAAGCTCTAACTTGGCTCGTTATGACGGTGTAAGCTATGGTATGCGTGTACCTGCAGATAATTTAGTAGAAATGTCTACTAAAACTCGTACAGAAGGCTTTGGTCCTGAAGTACAACGTCGTATTTTATTAGGTACTTATGTATTGAGCGCTGGTTACTATGATGCTTACTATTTAAAAGCATTGAAAGTACGCCGCCTCATTAAAAACGAATTTGATGAAGCTTTCTCCAAAGTGGATTTAATCTTAACACCAACTGCACCTAATACGTCTTATAAATTTGGCGAAAAAGCAAACGACCCATTGGCAATGTACTTAGAGGATATCTGTACAGTACCAGCTAACCTTGCAGGTATTCCAGGTATCAGCATTCCAGCAGGTATGAGTAGCAGCAATTTACCAATTGGTTTACAGTTACTAGGCCCTGCAATGGGTGAAGAAACATTGTTGCGCGCTGCTTTCACATTTGAACAAGCACGTCCAGACTGTCAATTAGTAGCACCAACTGGGGAGGTTTCTCTATGAGTAGTAAATACGAAACAGTCGTTGGTTTAGAGGTTCATACAGAGCTTAAGACTAAGTCTAAAATCTTCTGTGGTTGTACCACT
Source organism: uncultured Veillonella sp. (assembly GCF_938010505.1). Taxonomy (GTDB): domain Bacteria; phylum Bacillota; class Negativicutes; order Veillonellales; family Veillonellaceae; genus Veillonella. Next base: position 29,156 of record NZ_CALLVP010000067.1, read on the forward strand.
GAATTCGGCGGCGATCAAAATACACATGTATGCCCAGTTTGTCTTGGCTTGCCTGGTGCTATGCCTGTGTTAAATAAACAAGTAGTAGAATTTGCCATTAAAGTAGGCTTAGCATTGAATTGTGAAATCCTTAACTTTAACAAGTTTGACCGTAAAAATTACTACTATCCTGATTTGCCAAAAAACTATCAAACATCTCAATATGATTTACCAATTTGTTTGAATGGTCACTTAGACATTGAAGTGAATGGTGAAACTAAACGCATCGGCATTACGCGTATTCATATGGAAGAAGATGCAGGCAAACTCGTTCATAGTGGTAACACTATTTCCGACTCTAAATCTTCTAATGTTGACTACAACCGTACGGGTGTACCTCTTCTTGAAATCGTATCTGAACCAGATATTCGTTCCGGTGCAGAAGCGCGAGCATACGTTGAAAAGTTACGTTCTATTTTGCAATATTTAGAAGTTTCTGACGGTCGTATGGAAGAAGGCTCTTTGCGTGGTGACTGTAACGTATCCGTACGTTTGCGCGGCACTACAGAATTTGGTACACGTACAGAAACTAAAAATGTCAACTCTTTAACCGCAATCCAAAAGGTTGTTGAATATGAAGCTTTGCGCCAAGCTAAGTTAATTGAAGCTGGCGGTAAAGTAGATCAAGAAACACGTACTTGGGATGATGCCCAAGGCATTACTATTGGTATGCGTAAGAAAGACGAAGAAAACGATTACCGTTACTTCCCTGAACCAGATTTGGTACCAATCGTAATTACTGACGAAAAAATCGAAGAAGTACGTCGTGCATTACCTGAATTACAAGATGCTAAGATTGAGCGCTTTGTGTCTGAATACGGCTTGCCTCGTGAAGATGCAACAATTCTTACAGTGGCTAGAAAGACTGCAGATTTCTTAGATGATACTGTAAAGGCTGGTGCAGATCCTAAAACCGTGGCTAACTGGATGCTTGGTGACTTGTCTAAGATGATTAACGAAAGTGGTTTAACTTTTGCTGAATCTAAAATAAGTCCTGAAAACTTGGCTGGTATGATCGCCCTAATCGACAAAGGTACAATTTCCGGTAAAATTGCGAAAAAAGTTATTGTATCCATGTGGGAATCCGGTAAAGATGCTGATACTATCGTAAAAGAAGAAGGTCTAGTTCAAATTACAGATACTGGTGCTATTGAAGAGATTGTTAAGCAAGTTATTGCTAATAATCCACAACCAGTGGCAGACTTCAAGAGCGGTAACGGCAAGGCTATTGGCTTCTTAGTTGGTCAAGTCATGAAAGAATCCAAAGGTCGTGCTAACCCTGGCATGGTAAATGAATTACTTCAAAAATTTTTGAATGACTAATTTGTGCATTAGCATACATTATCATCAAGCAATACTATAAAATACATCCCCTTCAGGTATATGAATTTATATGTGAAGGGGATTTTTATTTGCATTTATAATGCTAAAATATGGTATAATAGATTGTATAAAATTTATTATTTGGTCATATAAAGGAATTAACTATGAATGATCAACACAATATAAACAACAATCAAAATACATATAGAAATGGTCAATCAGGTGATGCTTTTAGTGGCAATACTTATTCTGGTGAACCTAATACGCGCGTATTATCCGATGATGAGCGACGTGATTTCGATGGTGTAACCATTGAAGAGGTTGGGGATTCTGTTCATGTAGATTCAACGCCAACTGATATAAATGAAGAGCGCCAACGGTATGAAGAATATAATCAATACGAACCAAACGTTAAGGTGTATAGCTTTAGTAGTACAAGCTGGCTTAGTCGAATTGTTTTGTTTATTGTTCTAGCGATTGTTTTGGCAGCTGTCGTATTCTTTGGTAGTGTCATTCTCACGGTAGTAACTGTTGTTATTTTAGTGGGTGCTATTATTTCTATTATCTTTAGTCTCTTTTAATGGTATAATACATATATTATAAAATAAAGCTATAGAATACATTGATAAATAGGGCTCTATAGATTTTCGTCATATAATCGTCAAAAATAATTAACCAAAAATATTTGCCACGTTATCCGCAGCATTTTTTCTCATTTCATCTGAATAATGGATATATGTTTTAATAACTGTATTTATATTATCTCCAAGTAAACTGGCAACAGTCTGTATGTCTACATTATTGCCTAATAATGTAGTAGCGTATGTATGTCTAAACATATGGATTGATTTTCCGGGAAGGAACCGTTGAATCAGTTCATTTAATTGACTGCTTCGACTAGTGCGAAATGGAAATAATCTATCCGATCCGTTACATTGATGCTGTTTTAATAAATTAGAAAGTATAGGCGGAATAGGAATTATACGAATACTATTTTTACTTTTTGGTAATTTAAAGTCATATTTATTACGTTCACATTGCGCCCATTGCTTAGAAATTGATATAGTATTATTGTCAAAGTCTATATCAGACCATTGTAATGCTATAATCTCACCATACCTCGCGCCTGTATATCTTGCTATATTGCATAACAAATAATACGTTGGGTGACTATGTTCAATATTATGTAAAAGCATGTCCATATCTTCTATTGGAATTGTTGTGATTGATCGTGTACTTTGTTTACGATATCTCTTAATGGCGGCACATGGATTATTGCGAATTAACCTATATGGATTGATAGCATAATTAAAAACGGCACGTAGTAATACAATACACAAATTTTTACTTGCCGCTGATTTTGACAAATTAGAAATCAATGTAAAAATATCGGAATGGGTAATATCACACATTCTTCTGTCATGTAAGGGCTCACAATATTTCTCCATGATATTATTGTAGATTAGTATTGAATTGGCGGATATATTAATCTTTTCCCGAATGTAAATCTGATAAAATTGAATAAGCGTTATATCTTTTAGACTGTCATCAAGTGGATTGGTGACAGTCTTTTTTAATTCCTCGATAATTTTTTGCCCATAGAGCTTTGCTTCTCTTTGAGTAGCAAAACCCTGTTTGGATTTTTGCCTCCATTTTATACCGTCTTTATAGCTGACAATTATTTGGTAATTGCCATCTTTTTTGCGAACCGTCATATT
>NZ_CALLVP010000068.1 GCF_938010505.1 uncultured Veillonella sp.
TTAACTATACGTCTATGTATGGTAAAACATGCGGCTCTACTACCGACGACTACGCAAATAAATGGCTGTGGGCGTTTCGACGACAGCAAGCTAACAATCGCGAGAACCATCCTGCTGCAGTTAAAAGTTTAGAAACAGCCATTTCTTCAAGTGATGGAGCGTACGCTGTAGTATATGAGCGTGTTGACAATGATAGGGGTAAATCATATCGTATACATGTATATTGGACAGAGCACGATAAAGAATCCTTCGAGACTATATTCTCAGACATGTGGCACACTGATGGCAGTATCGCTATTCAAAGTAAGCCTGGTCATTACAAACGCCTCCATTACGCATTAGTGTCTAGTCCATTGATTCAAGAGTACAAGCTTTGTACACCTGAATTTATCTGGGGATATCCTGATTTTGACACGCAGAGTGTATGGATTCATGCAGATTCCTCTAAAGAACTTTATGTATCTACATTCAACACAATATATCCAGACGGGTACGCAGGCAAACAAATCCCAAATAAGGACCCTGCTCTTACCTGGAGGCCAACATCATCACAATACGATGATTTGATGGAGAAGATCACTACCGATAAACTAGTGAATTATATTGATAATTACCACGGTACAACGTGCGGTTCACCAGGCAACGATTATTCTAACTCGTGGCTGAAAGCTACCGAACGGCAAGGAGCTTTTTATCGTAGAGATTATTACAGCAACTATATGAGGAGTTTAAAAAAAGCTATGGCGACGGGTGCTTATGCAATAGGATATCAGCAAAAAAATAGACGCAATAACACCTCTAACCCATATTTTATAACCGTATATTGGGCAGAAAATAAATCAGACTTCAAAATAAGATTCCTAGGTGAGTATCCAAAAAGAAAATTGTATATTTGGCGTAATCGTGGCGCAACTAGTAAACTATATTCTGCTACCGTAGGCAGCCCAGCCCTAATTCAAGCTGCTGGCAATTGTGAGGTAAGCTTCCTTTGGGGCAACAATACAAATGAAGGTGCCGCTGATCAAGCGTTTGAAGAGTATGGCTACAATATGAAACTTTTTAAATCCACCTTCGACGTCGAATACCCCGATGGTTATCGCGGCATGAAAGTTCCAGGC
>NZ_CALLVP010000069.1 GCF_938010505.1 uncultured Veillonella sp.
ATACATGGACGAACCGCGAAGGCGCGGAATATATGTACTTTAATAACGTGGAAACTCGCCCAGGTGTAGGCTATCCACGTAATTGGGAAGACCAAGAAAAATGGAAGGGTGGCTGGACGCTAGATAACTCCGGTAAATTAGCTCTTTCTACAGGTTCTAAAACAAATCGTTTGATGAAATTATTCTTCCATCCTGAACAACCAGAATTGAAGGATTACTTCGAACCTTGGACTTACGACTATGAAACATTGATTCATGGCGGTCGTAAAAATAACCAACCAGTTGCTCGTCCTCGTTCTCTTGTAACGAAACAAAAAATGGAAGTTACTTGGGGCCCTAACTGGGATGACGATTTGGCTGGTGGTCAACATGCTCGCTCTGATGTGAACTTAACTAAGATGGGTCAAGATATCGTATTTGATTATGAAGAAGTATTCATGCGCTACTTGCCACGTCTTTGTAACCACTGTTTGAACCCTGCATGCGTAGCTGCATGTCCATCTGGCGCGATTTATAAACGCGATGAAGATGGTGTAGTTCTTGTATCTCAAGATGTATGCCGCGGTTGGAGACATTGTGTTCCATCTTGCCCATACAAAAAAATCTTCTATAACTGGGAAACTAATAAAGCTGAAAAATGCGTATTCTGTTACCCACGTTTGGAAAATGGTTTGCCTCAAATCTGCGCTGAAACATGCGTAGGTCGTATGCGCTATGTTGGTGTCGTATTCTACGACATGGACAAAGTGGAAGAAATGGCAGCTACGAAAAATGAACAAGACATTTACGAAAATACAGTTGAGTTAATCTTAGACCCTCATGATCCTGAGGTTATTAAAGCGGCTCGTGAGGAAGGTATCTCCGAAGCATGGATTAAAGCAGCTCAAAAATCTCCTGTATACAAACTTGTTAAAGAATGGGGCGTGGCTTTGCCATTGCATCCTGAGTATCGTACATTGCCAATGGTTTGGTATGTGCCACCACTTAGCCCAATCTTGCAACGTGTAACATCTGATGTATATTTGCCAGATGCACATGAAATGCGCGTGCCTGTACAATATTTAGCTAATCTGTTTACAGCAGGTAATACAGACATCTTAGCTCGCACATTGCAACGCGTCTTGGATATGCGCGAATACATGCGTCGTCGTGAAATAGGTGGAGAACCTATCGATCACAACGTAGATTTAACAGAAGACCAAATGTATGCTATGTACAAATTGTTGGCCTTGTCCAAATACAATGATCGCTTTGTGATTCCAACTGATGTTAAAGTATCTCGCGAAGGTCGTCTAGAAATGCAACAAAATCGCGGCTTTGCTTGCCCGACAGGGGGATGTCAATAATGAAGGATGCTCAAAAAATCGCTCTTATTGCGTCATTTCTTCTACGCTACCCCGATGAACAATGGTATAACGAATTACCTGAATGGAGAGAGGACGCGCAATCCGTTGGGCATCCTCAACTTCGCCAAGGTTTATTGGAGTTCTTTGACTATGTAGAGGAAACTAATAAAAAAGAATTCGAAGATCAATATGTTCGTACCTTTGATTTTAGTCAAAATACAACTATGTATTTGTCGACCTATGAGTTACAAGGTACAGGGGAACAAGCAGAAGAACTCGTTAAATTTAAAGCTTTCTTCTTTGAAAATGACTATGATTTGCCAAAAGAAATGCCGGACTATATTCCAGCACTTCTCGAACTCTGTGCCGTTATCGATGAAGATAAAGCAAAAGAAATTTACGATTATTGTAAGCCAAAATTGGAATACATTAGAGAACGCTTGATCGAGGCTAAACTGCCTTATGCATTCTTGTTTGATATTATCTTGTCTGTTGCAAATGGATTGGAGGACGGTGCACGATGAATCTATTTCTTTGGGGCGCATTGCCTTACATCGCATTCACCTTCTTAATCGTAGGTACCTTGGTTCGTTTCTTCTATTTTGAAAGAAACTGGACTACAAAATCGAGTCAATTTTTAGAGAAAAAACAATTGCGCATCGCTAATCCATTGTTCCACTTTGGCTTACTATGCGTTATCGGTGGTCATGTAGTAGGTGTATTAATCCCTAAAACTTGGACTGCTGCTATCGGTATTAATGACCATATGTATCATCAAGGTGCGTTATATATGGGTGCTGTAGCGGGTCTTATCTTTATCATTGGCTTCTTGCTCTTGATGAAACGCCGCTTTACAGTAGCTGAGTTGAAAGCTAACACATCTCGCCTAGATAAATGGTTATACTTATTCTTAACATTAGCTATTTTTAGCGGTATGGCCGGTACGTTACTAAACGCATCAGGATTCTTTGATTACCGCGTATCCATCGGTCCTTGGTTCCGTAGCTTATTAGCATTTATGCCGGAACCATCCTTGATGGAAGGGGTACCATTTATGTTTAAATTCCACATGTTTGCGTGGATGGCGGTGGCAATCATCTTCCCATTCAGCCGTTTGGTACATTGCTTGAGTGCTCCACTCAACTACTTAACACGTCCGTTCATCGTATATCGTAAACGAGACGAAAAATAATTAGGATGATGATTGATTTGCATGCCCTTCTATAATAGGACAAATTAATCCTTAGCTCCTTGTATTGGTGAAAGCTTATGCTGACTAGTACAAGGGGCTTTTTGTTTGAAAATGTTATTTTTTGTTTTAAGCTGAATCAAAATACTAATGATAATCAAAATACTAATGATAATATATAAGGTTGCTATATATAGTATTACAATTAAAGTTGAATAGCATTCTAATTTAGAATTATTCTTATAATGAATGCTACCTATCTAATATAAGTAATCTACAAATTTCGATTTAAATGATAAAATATATTAAGTAAATTAGATATTAAAGGTATTATTTTAGAGAGGTTTACAATGAATCAAGTGGAAACAAAACAGTATAAGAGTATTTACCATATCTTTATATGGATTGCGATCTTTGCATTAATTATGATCGGTTTATTGGAATGGGGCTACATTGAAAGCGGACGTGCTTTTGGTAACTATAAAGTCTATACAGGTCTTGTACCTTGGTGTGCTTGGATTGTGATGACTTATTTGGCAACTCGACCTAAATGGTTTACAAGCCGTTATAATTTGGGTGAAATGTTCAAGATTCACCGTGCGCTAGGTATTGCATCTGTAGCTGTTATTGGGTTTCATTTATACCTCTATTTTGGTAAAGCAGCTAAATCCATCCTCGGTTGGTGGGGTGGCTATGTGGCACTTACTTCCTTTGGTATTGGCACAATTTCTGGCCTTGCTTTCTTAACACCAAAATTGAGAACAGTAACTCCATCTAGCCGTAACATAGGTATCTGGCTTCATCGTTTAAACCTCGTTGCATTAGTAGCAGCATCCATTCATATTCATGGTTTTAAACGTATCTCTAAAATGGTACCATTCCTTCCAGTGTTTGATATTATTACCTATGGTTTGGTTATTTATTGCATCTATTTGATGTTTAAAAAGAAATAATAAAGCGTTAACCCCCTCTGCATATTGAGTTGCGGAGGGGGTTTTTATATGAACAAATGTAAATAAGGAGCAGTAAATAGTAAATAGTATATAGGTTGAAATATTTTTGAAAGAGACGGAATCAAATATAAAAATATCAAATTAATGTATGTATGATTATGAGATTGATATACATTTTCTCTTTACTGATATAGTGAAAATTGTTATTATTTCTATGTTGAGTATGATAATGATAATTACAGTCATTCGTTCATTATTATTTCATTATTTATTTTTTATTATTCTATTTATTGTGTGAGGTTTATCATGATTAAACGTAAAATGATTAGTGCTTTTGCAGTAGCAGCCATGATGGGTGTGGCTACAGCCTTTGCTGTTAATCCATTCTCCGATGTTCCGTCCGATAGCTGGGCATATCAAGCGGTAGATCAACTGGCTACAGCTGGTATTATTAATGGCTATCCTGATGGCACTTTCAAAGGACAAAATAACATTACTCGTTATGAAATGGCTCAAATGATTGCAAAAGGTATGGCTAACCAAGATCGTGCTAATGCAGAACAACAAGCATTATTAAACCGTTTAGCCGAAGAGTTCTCTAATGAGTTAAATACACTTGGTGTACGTGTAGCAAAATTAGAAGATCGCGTAGGTAATGTAAAAGTTACTGGTGATGCTCGTATCAATTACATCGGTAAAGAGGGCATTGATGGGTATGATTACGAAGATAAAATTACTACTCGTGTACGGTTAGGTCTTGATGCAAAGGTTAACAAAAACACTTCCGTTAAAGCTCGTATTACTACAGGCTCTATTGAATTAGGTGATAGCGCTAAAACAGCGCAAGCTAATTGGGATTTAGCCTATGTAGAGCACAAGTTTGGCAAAAATGTTGTAGTGGATGCAGGTCGTTACACTCAAAAATTTGGTGGCGGTCTCATTTATAACTCCAATTTTGATGGCGTTGGTGCTACAGCTAAGCTTGGTAAAAAGGTTACCTTAAATGGTGCTTATGGCTATATGACAGCAGGTCGTTTTGCTAAGACTAGCAGAGAAAATAATGGCGATGTGGGTATCGTGAATGCTAATGTCGCTGTAAATGAACACTTTAGTTTTGGTGGTATGCTCGCTCATGTTGGTACTGCTAATGTGCGTATGGGCAATGGCAAGAGAAATAATGATTTCGATAATGTATATGGTTTTAATGCAAAATACAATGTAGGTAAACTGGATGTTCATGGTGAATGGGTAAAAGCATCTGGCTTGAGTGATTCTGATATTTGGAATGTAGGTGCTAAATGGGGCAACTACAAAATTGATAAAAAGAACTCTTGGGTAGTAAGCTTAGATTACTACGATCAAGCTAAAAATGCACCGATCTTCAAAACACAAAAATATGAATCTAATGATTTACAAAAAACAACACGTTTTGAAGGGTATAAAGCTTGGGAGTTAGGTGCATCCTATGCGCCAGAGAAAAATGTTGGCATTAATGCATACTATGGCTTCAATGCTAAAACACAAGAAGGCAACCGAGTAAATGATTACTACCGTGCTGATCTTAACTTTAAGTTCTAGATTTAATTTAAAGAGTCAATACGAGAGTTAATTAATAAGTAGCTCTAAGTAGAATGCTATATTGTGAGAGTTTTATTAGCATGCTACATTAGACCAAACTAGATGTATACTTGTAGTTCGTATAAGAAATAGAGAGGTTTATTATGGCAGAAGTAGTAAAAAAACAGTACAAGAGTAAATACCATATTTTAATTTGGATTGCAGTATTATCCTTAGCTTTCATGGGTATGCTTGAATATGGTTATTTAGGCACAGGTAAAGGTCATTGGTTCTGGAAACTTCATCTTGGTCTAGTACCTTATGTAGCCTGGCTAGTGTTGACCTATATTGCGACAAGACCAAAATGGTTTGTGGCACGCTATAATCCTGCAGAGATGTATCAAGTGCATCGCATTGTGGGCATTGTTAGTGTTGTGATGGTTTGTATTCACTGGTATGTGTACTTTCTTAAAGCGTTAAAGAATCCATATGCTTTTTGGACTGGTTATGTATCAACTGCAGCGATGCTCATTGCATTAATATTTGGTATCTTATATTTGACGTCTTGGATTGGGAATATGTCCAAATCCGTTTCTCGCAAAACTGCAATCTGGATTCATCGTTTAAATTTAGTAGCTATCATTGCAGCAAATCTTCATATACATAGCTTTGGTCGAATCTCTAAAATGGTTCCATTTATGCCTGCTATCGATGTATTTACTTATGTGATAGTTATTTATTACATCTATTGGATGTTCAAACAAAAGTAGTATGTATTAGACATTATTTTTTTTTTGTAAAAGCTGGATAATCATATCATAAAAAGACCATCTCTATCCTTTATAGGGGGAAGAGATGGTCTTTTCTTTGCGTTTAGGATACAATAATATTATGAGTATATATGCTATAAATTGTGTAAGTATCAAGTAGATTTCAATGTATGATTCCGGTAGATATCAAGTATGAACCTAGTATATATTTTTACATGATTTGTCTATGGATATATATCGTTGTCATATAGAATCTCTTTGAATTTAATAAGCCTATATAGTGTTATGTTAATATCTGAATTATTGTCATAGGCTATGTTAAAGATAGGAAAGAAGGTCATTATGGATTCTTCTTGGAAACGAATTATATATCTAATCTGTACCATACAGGTTGGTGGGGGTATAACAATTATCGGTGTATTGTCGTTCCTTCCGTTGTTTTTAGCCGAACTAGGGCTTCATGATCCAGGGGAAGCCGCCATGTGGGCAGGACTTGTGTCTGGTGTGACCCCTTGTATGGTGGCACTTAGCGCACCTTATTGGTCGCGCAAGGCGAATCAACTAGGGCCGCGTAAGGTAATGATGTTCATCTTGTTTACCCTAATGGTTACAGTTGGAGCTTGTGCCTTTACACAAACTCCATTACAGTTATTAATCTTGCGAGTTTTACAGGGCGTAGTAGGCGGTTATGTACCGATTGGTTTGGCTATTATCATCCTTGTAACTCCTGAGGATAAGGTGCCTTGGGCGATGGGCCTATACCAAGCATCAATGGTTATGGGCCTCGTCTTTGGGCCCCTCATGGGTGGTTTGGCGGCTGACTTGTTAGGTTATCGTGCACCGTTCTTTGTATTTTCTGCCTTAACGGGGCTTTGTATGTTGGGAATCTATCTGCTAATGCCTAATCTACAGTTTAAGCATAAGGTAGATGCCAGCGAGTCGCAGATTTCTCTGATTAAATCCTTTTTAGTCATACCTCGAGTTCGTCTCTTGGTAGGACTACTGTTTTTATGTAATTTCGGTATTACTGGCATTGGCCCGATTTTACCACTATATATTAAGCACTATATGCACATGAATGATGAGTTTGTAGCTACTATCGTTGGCATAATCATCTTTGGTGCTGGTTTGTTTAGTGCTTTAGCATCAATCTCCATTAGTAAGGTAACAGAACGTTTTACCATGCCTCGTATTGTTTTTACGGCTACGTGGGCTGTAGGGACTCTGTTTATACTTCAATATGCAATGCCTAGCATATGGGGCCTTGGTATATTCCGTGCCATTGCAGGTTTCTTCATGGGTTTTGTTACCCCGATTGCGAATACGCTCATATCTAAGGCTGTTTCTATTGAGCGGCGCGGCATTGTATTTGGTGCTGTATCTAGTGTGGCTATGATGGGAAATGTATTGGGCCCTGTTATTAGTGGCATGATTGCTCGTACCTGTGGGTATGGTGCTGTATTTTGGTCTACGGCAGCTATATTCTTTGTAGCGGCGCTATTTATTTATCGCAGTTTAATTATTCCTA
>NZ_CALLVP010000070.1 GCF_938010505.1 uncultured Veillonella sp.
CCGTATTAGTAACGCAAATTGCGGGCATTTTAGCAAGACGTATCGTATCTTGGACGGACCTAGATAGCGAACTTGAACGCGGTCAATTGTATGGGATGATTAAGTTCGGTTCCTGTACTGAGCTCTATATGGATAAGGATGTAGAGTTATTCGTGGAGAAAGGTCAACATATTACTGGCGGTGATACTGTTATCGGGAGGTTGCGTCATGAATAAATCTATTATTCCAAATTTGTTTACAAGTGCAAATTTAGCCTTTGGTGTTCTTGGTATCACCTTATCTGCTACGGGTAATACTTTCTGTGCTGCTATATGTATATTGTTATCCCTAGTAGCAGATGGCTTAGATGGTCGCGTAGCAAGAGCCTTAGACGTTGCCGGTCCAATGGGCCGTGAATTAGATTCTTTGTCTGATGTAGTGGGATTCGGTGTAGCACCTGCTTACATGCTCTATATGAAAGAATTGTACGGTTTAGGTTGGGTTGCGTATGTGCCATTATTAGCATTTGCAGTACTTGGTGCATTTCGTTTAGCGCGTTTTAATATTAAAACTGACGAAGTTCATGGTTATTTTGAAGGTTTACCAATTCCAGCCGCAGGTTGCTTAGCAGCGACTTATGTATTGTGTGGAGTATCAGTACCTCAATTCGTATTGGTATTTTGCATGATTGGTGTAGGCTTCCTAATGGTTAGTGAAATTAAATATCCTGACTTTAAAGGTAAAAGTGCGATTTATATCAATAAACTTTCTATTGTACTTACATCCATCTTTGTTATAGCTTGTCTCGTGTATGATTGGCATACCTGGGCTGTTATGATTTTTGCAGGCTATGTGATGTTTGGGCTCATTAATGGAGCTTTAAATATAGTACGTAAATAGATGTGTGGAGGAGAATAGTATGAATTACCTACTGGATCTACTACTGATCCCTATGCAGGTAATAATCGTTATATATACGGTTTATTATTTTATACTCGCCGTTGTTGGTATGTGGCGGTCGCGAGTACATAAAAACTATACCCCTAAAAATTCCTTTGCCATCGTTGTATGTGCTCATAATGAGGAAGCCGTTGTTGGTGAGTTAGTAAAAAACTTACGTAGCTTAGATTATCCAGATGAGCTTTATGATATTTTTGTAGTAGCCGATAACTGTAAAGATAAAACTGCGGAAGTAGCAAGTGCTGCTGGCGCTAATGTGCATGTGCGTGAAAATAAACAAGAGGTTGGTAAAGGTTATGCTATGGGGTGGATGTTTGATCGGGTAGAACAAATGGATCGCAAATATGATGCTTTCCTTGTCTTCGATGCCGACAATTTAGTACATCCCCAATTTATGTTAGAAATGAATGATCATCTTGAAAAAGGTGAGTCTGTAATTCAAGGTTATTTAAATTCTAAAAACCCAACTGACTCTTGGGTAGCTGGTACGTTCTCTATCGCTTTCTGGATGGTAAACCATATGTGGCATTTAGCAAAATACCGTATTGGTTTATCTACGGCTTTAGGTGGCACAGGTATGTGTATACGTACATCTATTATTCGAGAATATGGTTGGGATTGCAATAGCTTGACCGAGGATATGGAGTTTTCTATGAAACTACTGACTCATGGTATCCGTACTTGTTGGGGTCATGATGCTATTGTATATGATGAGAAGGTTACGACTATGATGGCCTCTTGTAGACAGCGTTTACGTTGGGCGCAAGGTCAATTTGATTGTGCAGGTCGATATATTCCTAAATTATTTGCTACTGGTATCAAGACTGGGAATATTATGATTTTGGATGGCATATTCCAAGTGAGTCAACCTTATTTCTTGTTGTTAACAACTATATATTTGGTACTCTCTTACATCAATGCGTATACTCCAATCTATACAAATATTTTGTATCAAATTATGCCTATGTCTGTGTGGACAATTATAGGTGTGGGGCAATACTTATTCCCGCTAATCGTATTATTGAAAATCAAGGTACCACCAAAGATTTGGTTCTATTATTTACTATATCCATTATTCGTATATTCTTGGATTCCAGTAAATATCCTAGGTTGGTTCCGCCGTCATAATAAAGTATGGTCTCATACAGTTCATACGAGAGCCGTTGGTTTAGATGATGTTAAATTAACACGTATGGGCAATATGAATAAAAATAAAAAATAGAATCTGTAGGTGTAACTATGCATATTTTAATGTGTAATGATGATGGTATTTTAGCAGATGGTTTACGACATCTTGCATCGTACTTAAGTCAATATTATCGAATTACCGTTGTAGCACCTGCCAATGAGCAAAGTGCTAAATCCCATGCATTGACGACTGAGGTTCCATTGAAGCTAGATGCGTACAATGGCGAGGATGAAAACCCTCGTCTTTATGCTCTAACGGGAACACCGTCCGATTGTATGAAATTTGGTCTCAGTTATTTGTTGACTGATGACATGCCTGATCTTGTTATCTCTGGCATTAATCATGGTTTTAACTTAGGCTCCGATGTATTGTATTCTGGTACTGTTTCAGCGGCTATGGAAAGTTGTTTCTACGGTATCCCAGGCTTAGCATTATCTGTTGAGCGATATTCTGCTGAACGGGGCGATGAAATGCATCCATTCATACATGAATTGATTGAAAAAATTTATGTAAAAGGTCAGTTTAGTGGTTTATTAAATGTGAACTTTCCATTACGTGGGGCTTGCGATTGGGACCATTTTAAAATGGTGAGTCAAGGTTTGCAAACCTATAGCAATATCATCGAGGCTCGTATTAATTCAAGAGGACAGGATTACTATTGGTTAGCTGGTGAGCTAGATTATGGTGCTGAAAGTGTTCCCACTGATGTAGAATTTGCTCGTAAAGGGTATATCACTGGGGTTGCACTTACTTGGAAGCAACAATGTGATACCGACATGAAAGCGGTTCAGAATATTTTAGATAAAATATAAAAAATATGTTGACATTGCTTAGGGATGTCTGTATAATAACAAATGTTCCGAGACGCCGGAGTGGCGGAATGGCAGACGCACTTGACTCAAAATCAAGCGGGTAACACCGTGTGGGTTCAAGTCCCACCTCCGGCACCAACATTAGGCGGTAAGACTTTTGTCTTACCGCCTATTTTTATATTTATGAATTTATATACCATAATATACATTTTTAATTTCATGAGGTGACATTATGGATCAAGGTGTAATTGATTATATTGCAAATGTATTTGATATTCCTAAACTTACTCAGCATGTTAGCTCAGTACAGATGCCATTACCATTATCTCGATTAGCAGAGATCCCATTGGATGGCTCAGTTAATCAGTGCCAAGGATTTTGTTACAATTCTAAAAAAGACGTTTTTGCCTTAGCTTGTATTAATTCAGATAATACAAAGCAAATTGTATATGAAATTAATCCTAAAACTTTTACAGTTGTTGCAAAGTACGAGTATAGTCATAAAAATTTATTAGGTCATATGAATACGTTAACCTACAATGCCATTAATAATCGTTATTATACAACAAATGCTGTTGTAGATGGATACAGCCTTACTCCTATTGAAGCGGACAGTATGATTGTTGAAGCGCCTATTAGACTAAAGGAAAAAGTTTTTAATTTTGCTTATGATAAAGAACGTAATGAGTATGTTTCAATTGTACCTTTAACAAACTCTCATCGCACAATTAATTACTACGATTCTAACTTTAATCGTATTCGCACCTATAAAATTGATGCGAATCATACAAACTTAAATAATAATGGTGCTTATGCCACTAATGGAAATACTATATTTACAACTTTAACAACCTTTGTTTATGTGGATGAAGAGGGGGTTGTTAAAAATATTAGCCCTTATGCTTCTGGGATGGAAGTAGAGGATATGGATTATCGTAATGGTCAAATGTATATGGCTGTAAATCGCAAAGGAAAAGTTGAAATTTACAGCTTGCCTAGTTTACCATTTTCTGTAAACGTCTAGATATTATCAATATTTTTATCCCTTTTATAAGTGTATAATAATAGTGTTAGGGTATTTTAGGAGCTATTATGAAATTAGGGAATGATATTATAGAAATTGGCCGCATACGTCAAGCTATAGAGAAATCAAGCTTATTTCAAGAGCGTGTTTATACGCCTCATGAGATTGAATATTGTAAAAGCCGAAATAAAGGCTGTTATGAATCCTTTGCTGGAATATATGCTGCAAAAGAGGCTTTCATTAAAGCTTTGGGAACAGGGATGCGTTATGGATCATGGCAAGATATAGAAATTTACCATGATGAATGGGGAGCACCCTTGATTCGCTTACAAGATACTTTTAAAGATATTTACGAAAAATCAGGTTATACTGATATTCATGTGTCTATTAGTCATTGCAAGGAATACGCAATGAGTACAGTCATACTTGAAGGAGCATAAGATGAATATTTTAACAACTGAAGATGCTCAATTTATAGATCAAGAGGTTCCTAAGCAATTAGGGGTCTCTTTAGAAATCCTCATGGAAAATGCTGGACGTGGTATTGTAGATGCTTTATGGGGCCAATATGACTTATTTTCTCTAGATAATGCTCGTTCTATAAATAGCTTTGTTCTGTTTATATGTGGGACAGGAAACAATGGAGCAGATGGTCTTGTAGCGGCTCGTCATCTGATGGAGCAAGGTGTACCAGTACAAATTGCACTGGTAGGAGATAAAAGCAAGTGTAGTGAGCTTTTTGCAATGCAACTTGAGCGTTGTGAAGCTATGGGTTGTATCATCGATATGTATGATGAATTCAATGATTGGTCCAATGTAGCCATCGCGGTGGAAGGCATCATGGGAACAGGCTTAACTGGAAGGTTAAGAGACTTGACCATCGATATATTGCATGATATTGATACTATGCGTAGTCAGTATAATTTTGATTTGTGGGCTATTGATGTACCTGCTGGCTTAGATGCTACTACTGGTCAAATAGCGGAAGGCACATTGACCTATGATTATACTGTTACTTTTGGAGCTATCAAGCAAGGTTTATTATTATATCCTGGAAAGGCTGTAGGTGGGATTGCTGTGGTCGCTCCATTGGGAGCTCCTTGGCAACAAGTACTTGGCGAACAGGCTAAAACTATAACCATCGATTCTGATTTAGCCGAAAAGATTATCAACTACCGCATTCCAATAGCACATAAAGGCGTTAATGGGAATACCTTAATTATTGGTGGATCAAATGATATGATAGGCGCCCCTATTTTAGCTGCTGAAGCAGCAGTTCATACCGGTGCTGGTAAGGTATCATTAGCGGTGCCAAAAATTATTAAGTCGATTGTACAAAGTCGTATCATACCTGAAGTAATGATTACTTCTATAGAAAATGATGAAGTGCTTTGTGAAGGTCGTCAAGTCGTTGCTATCGGTCCAGGTTTAGGTCGTACTTGTGAAATTCCTATTTTAGTAGACAATATTTTAGATGCTTATGAAGGAGCTTTAGTATTAGATGCTGATGCTTTGTATGCATTAGGACATGTTGGTAGTGTTAATAAAGATGCTTTGCGAGATGGAGATACTAAGTCTGCATATACAGTGGAAAGAGAACTTCCATATTGTGTAATGACACCTCATTTAGGTGAATTTAGTAGACTTATTGATTTACCTATTAAATGGATTGAGCGTCATTACATCACATTGGCTAGAGAATTTGCTAAGGCTCATCAAGTTGTTCTTGTACTAAAAGGGATTCCTTCAATTGTGGCATCACCTGATGGAACAGTGTATGTAAATACTATCGGTAATGCAGGTATGGGTACTGGCGGCATGGGAGATGTGCTGACCGGTGTAATTGCTGGTTTTATAAGTCAAGGTTATTCTTTACAAGATAGTGCTGTTCTTGGAGTGTATATACATAGTCGTAGTGCAGATATTTTGAATGAAACAAAGAGTTGGGGTTACACTCCGAGTGATGTCAGTACTTCTTTAGGCTGTGTTATTAGTGAATTGTTGGGAGATTAAGAATGACAAATATAATACAACGCTTTATAGCTTTCTTGCTAGTATTATGTATTCCTATCTTCGCTATTGCAGGATGCACAAATAAGGATGTAGCAAATGCAGCAAATCAGGTAGCCACTAATGCTAATGGGGCTTACTCTATCGATACTAAGACGACTACTCCTGAAGGTAAGCTAGATGTATATATGCTAGATATTGGTCAGGGAGATGCTATATTGCTTAAGGTAGGCGATGAGTATAGCATGATTGATACTGGTGATATAGAGCATCGTGAAAATATTGTAGCCCAACTTAAAGCTATGGGTGTAACGAAGTTAAAGCATATTATTATCACGCATCCTCATGCTGATCATATGGGTGGTTTTTATGCTATTGCAAAGGCTATGCCTATCGAACATGTATATGATGATGGTATTGCCGTTGATAATAATATGTATAAAACTTATGAAAAGTGGATTGAGAAAAATAAAATTCAAAGATCTACTTTGCGAAGTGGAGATGTAGTTGATTTTGGGCATGGTGCTGTATTTGTAGTATATGCTCCCTGGGCTGAGCCTTTAACCGATAAAAAAGGGGAGCCTGATCTTAATAATAACTCCATTGTAGGTAAATTAATCTTTGGTAAATTTTCTATGCTCTTTACTGGTGATGCTGAATTACAAGAAGAGAAAAAACTTGTTAAAGAGCAGAATTCCAGGTTGTTTTCCCGTGTTCTCAAGGTAGGGCATCACGGTTCTCGTACAAGTAGCTCTGAAGATTTTTTGAGATCTATTAAACCAGAAAGTGCATTAATTTCAAATGGCATGTATAATAAGTATGGTCATCCGCACGATGTAACATTACGTCGTTTGCAGGAAAACAATATTGCTATTTACCGTACGGATACGATGGGACGTATTCACATTAGTGCGGATGGGAATGAATGGCAAATTACAACTGAACGTTAGTTTCAATTACTTATCACAAAAAATAATTTTATGCAACTGTTTTTTGTATATTCTGTATAAGGTCTTTGTATAGTAATATGTGTAATCGGCATACTAATCTTCATGTTTGTATGAAATAATCCATTTATAATCTAACATTAGTTTATGGATAGATTGGAACGATGAGATTTTGATAGATAAAAATATCATCGACTCATCTCTATGGTTTGGACACTATGTATGTCAGTTAGATTGGAGTGAATGTATTGCGTAAACTATTTTTTATGTGCCTTGCAGTCTTGATGGCGATACCTTTATTATTGACTCAAGCAAAGGCAGCTAATCTTGAAGATGCTCGATGGGTGACGAGAACAGATGCGCCTGTACCATATGTTCGTATGGTTATGGACTTATCAGCGCCTGTAAAAGCATCGGCTTCGATTAGCAAAGATGGGAAAACCACGACTGTTACCTTAAAGAACACAAAGCTAAAAACAGCGAAAGATAACATTTCTATGGACTCAGCTATTGCTAACTCTGCTAAACTTTCACAAGATGGCAGAGATGTTAAGGTAACAATCAAAACACCTTCATCTATTGATACTAGTGATGTAAAGGTATTTTCCTTGAAAAAAGATACGGTTAATAAGAAACCGTATCGTATCGTTGTTGATGTTCAGAAAAAAGGTGTTGCAGCTAAGCCTGCTAACTATGGCAAAAAGCCATCTCAATCTGCACATCCAGCAAAAATTGTGCCTAAAGGATCTGGCAAATACTCAACTAGTGGTGGTTTGTCTGGTAAGACAATTACTATTGACCCAGGGCATGGTGGTAGTGACTCTGGTGCTATTGGACCGCGTGGTGTACAAGAGAAAAACATTACGTTACCAATTTCTATGAATTTGAAAAAAGCTCTAGAAAGTCGTGGCGCTAAAGTACTTATGACTCGTACTACTGATGTAGACGTATATGGTCCTAATGCAAGCGGTGTTGATGAATTAGGTGCTCGTGTAAATGTAGCTAACCGAAGCAATTCTGATGCTCTTGTAAGCGTTCATATCAACGCATTTAATAATCCTAGCGTTGGTGGGATTGCAACATACTACTATAGCAAAACAGGTAACGATGCTCGATTAGCACAAAAAGTACAATCTCAAATTGCTAACACACCAGGTTTCAATGGTGATCGTGGCATTCAAGAAGGTAACTTATACGTATTGAGACATTCTAATATGCCTGCAATTCTTGTAGAACTTGGTTTTATTTCTAACCCTAATGAGGAACGTGTTCTACAATCTCCTCAAACACAAGAAGATTTTGCTAATCGTATTGCAAATGGTATTGCTAATTACTTTGGAGGTTAATCGATGAAATTACGTAAACAAGTTCTGTCGATTCTCTGTGTAGGTATGCTGGTATTTGTAGCGGGTTGTACACCTGAACAAGCTCCTACAACAGGTAAAAGTGAACCTGCGCAAGAGACGAAAGTTAATAAGGATGCTGAAACAAGTAAAGTATCTCAAGAAAAAGTTAAGATGGTCTTCTTTGTTCCTACAGAAGATGGTTCTGGGGTAAAACAAACTACCGTTGAGATGGAGGCGAATAAAGTTACGCCTAAAGCAGCTCTTTTAGCGATGTTAAATGCCGATAGAGCACAAAAATATCCAGTGTTCTCTAAGGATATTGAAATTACATCTGTTACTGTAAAAGATGGCATTGCTTCTGTTGAAGTAAATGATGCATTCATAAAGGGTAACGGAGGAGATTTAACTGTTAAGTTACAAATGGCTGCCATTGTAAATACATTGACATCCTTTGATAATATTAATGGTGTTTTATTCGTCAATAATGGTAAAAAGGTGCCAACTGTAGGCTCCTTTGATACTAAAGAGCCTGTTAAGAGAATGACGAATCTAATAAAAAAATAATTCCTTTAGGAACATTTATAGCAGATAGTTGTTATATCAACTATCTGCTATTTTTGTTGTCTTTTATATATGTTACAATACAATAAGTATAATAATCGGAAACTAGGTGATCAGATGCAATTAAAAGATGTTGGGGAATTTAATTTCATTCGTCAAATTCAAGATAACACGATTTATAATCCTAATACTGTAGTGTACGGTATTGGTGATGATTGCGCTATTTATAAAACTGAACAAAATACAGAGCAATTGATAAGCACTGACACAATGGTAGAAGGTATTCATTTTAGCTTTCACTATATGACGCCCTATGATGTAGGGTATCGGCTTATGACGGCTAATTTAAGTGATGTTGCGGCTATGGGTGGCATTCCTAGACAAATTGTATTATCTCTTGCCGTACCAGACCATATTGATACAGCAATTCTTGATGATATTTATAGGGGGATTAAAGATCAATGTATGCGGTATCAACTTAATATATTGGGTGGAGATACGGTACGTACGGAAGGCCCCATGGTTTGGACCGTAACAATTATCGGAGAAGTTCCTAAAGGTACTGCGGTTATGCGAAGTGGTGCGAAAGTAGGAGACGTTGTCGGCCTTACAAACTATGTAGGTTATGCAGCTACAGGTTTAGGTGCGTTATCATATAATTTAGTAGGCTATGATATGACCAAAGTGGGGCATCAACGTCCTGAACCACAGATTGAATTGGGGCAAAAATTACGAGAGCTTGGTATCCATAGTATGAATGATATTAGTGATGGACTAGGTAGTGAATTGAATGAAATTGCTACAGCTAGTAATGTATCCATTGTAATCGAAGAACAAGCACTTCCTCTACACGAGGAGACTTACGCATTAGCTAAGCATTTACAAACTAATCCAGTAGATTATGCTTTGTATGGTGGTGAAGACTTTCAGTTAGTCTTTACAGCACCAAAATCATTACTTTCGGAATTGAAGAAGTTAGCAGGCATTACGTTGATTGGAGAAGTTTTATCTGGCCCTCCTCGGGTTCAAATGGTAACACCTGATAAAACGATTAAGGCCATAGAAGCGAAAGGATATAATCATTTTCATGAAGGATAAGGTTCAGGTCCAATTAGAGACTCATACAGTAGAAGATACAAAACAATTTGGCCAACTATTAGGCGAATGGGTTAAACATAATGGGGAGCCTCTTTGCATAGCCTTAATTGGTGACTTGGGGACAGGGAAAACACATTTGTCGCAAGGTATTGCAAAGGGCTTTGGAGTTACTGAAGAAATTACAAGTCCCACCTTTGCTATCATGAATACCTATGATGTGAATAGAACTCATTTATATCATTTTGACGTATATCGCTTGGAAGATGTTAGTGAACTGGAAAATATTGGCTTCTATGAATATACAGAAGAATGCGTATCCATTGTAGAATGGGCCGATAAATTCCCTCATGAATTACCTGATGAAACGTTATTGATTTATTTAACGCGCATTGACGATACAAGCCGTTCCATTACGTTAGCTAGTGATTACCTTACAGCAGATGATTTAGTAGAAATAGGAGGCCCATATGTGGTTGGGAATTGAGACGAGCTCACTCGTGTCGAGTGTGGCTTTAATGGATGAAAGTTGCCTAATTGGGGAATTGACCATTCAAGCTGGATTGACGCATTCTGAGCAGTTGGTACCTCATATTGATATGTTATTACGAGCTTCTCAGGTTGAAAAAAGTGAATTAAAAGGTATTATGGTCAGCATTGGACCTGGTTCTTTTACAGGTTTACGGATTGGTATGGGGACAGCTAAAGCTATGGCTTATGCCTTACAAATTCCTTTATATGGCGTAATGACCATGGACAGTTTAGCTCGTAATGTAGCTTATACGGACCGCACGATTTGTACCGTTATTGATGCTCAAAAGAAACATGTCTACGCAGGTATCTACAAATATGATGGTAATGAATTAGTTTGCAAAGAGGAGCCTTTTGTCATTGCTGCTAATGATTTATTAGATCGACTCCGAGCATCTGAAGAACATGTGGTATTCCTTGGGGATGGCGTTAAGCGAATAGAGAAGCTACTAGATGAAAGTGATACAAATTTAACGATTTTAGATATATCGCAACGTATTCCAAAAGCTAGTTCTCTATTACTGGCTGGCCGTAGATTGGTAGTCTCTGAAGAGAGTTCTGACCCTATGGATATGGTTCCTTATTATATTCGACGCTCAGAAGCAGAAGTGTTATGGGAAGAACGCCATAAAAATAATCCTGAAATATTAAAACAAAATCCTACAGTTGTAGTTACTGAGGCAGCAGGAGCAGAATAATGGAGATTCGTTTAGCTACAATAGATGATGCTCAAGCTATTTATGCTATTGAACAGCAGTCTTTTTCTGTTCCTTGGAGTTTAGAATCTGTTTTTGCTGAGTTAGAAGGAGCATCAAATAAATTATATATGGTAATTTGTGAGGAGAAT
Source organism: uncultured Veillonella sp. (assembly GCF_938010505.1). Classification (GTDB taxonomy): domain Bacteria; phylum Bacillota; class Negativicutes; order Veillonellales; family Veillonellaceae; genus Veillonella. The sequence continues at coordinate 11,302 of NZ_CALLVP010000070.1, forward strand.
CAAATTATTGGATATGCAGGTGTTTGGCTCGTATACGATGAAGGTCAAATCACAAATATTGCCATTATTCCTTCCGCACGAGGTAAGGGATACGGATTAAAACTTACAAAACAATTAATAGATGAATGTTTTACGAGAGGTATGCATGAAATTTTTTTAGAAGTGCGCATATCTAATCTAGCAGCATTGGCTATGTATAGAAATTTAGGATTTTCTGTAAAAGGAATTCGTAAAGATTATTATTCAGAGCCTACGGAAGATGCTTATATTATGTCTCTCGTTTCAGAGGAAATAGAATGAGTATATACACATTAGCCTTGGAAAGTAGCTGTGACGAAACCTCTGCTTCTGTCCTTAAGGACGGGCGCACCGTTTTGTCTAATGTTATTTCAAGCCAAGTGCCAATACATAGAAAATTTGGTGGCGTTGTACCTGAAATTGCATCACGTCATCACATAGAACAAGTAATACCCGTTATAGACCAAGCATTACGTGACGCGAATGTGACTTTACAAGATATCGATCATATTGGTGTTACTTATGGGCCAGGTCTTGTGGGAGCCCTATTAGTTGGAGTGGCAGCAGCAAAGGGACTATCCTTTGCTACAGGGATTCCCTTGGTGCCGGTTCATCATATGGAAGGTCATATTTTTGCTAACTTTTTAGCTAATCCGAAACTGGAACCTCCGTTTTTAAGTCTCGTTGTTTCTGGTGGTCATACCATGTTAGTACATGTAAAAGGATATGAAGAATTTGATATTCTTGGTCAAACACGAGACGATGCGGCAGGTGAAGCCTTTGATAAGATTGCACGGGTTATGGGTTTCCCTTATCCAGGTGGACCTCATATCGATGCCCTTGCTGCAGAAGGTAATCCAGAGGCTATTGAGTTTCCAAAGGCTTTAAGTGAACCTGGTAATTTTGAATTTAGCTTTAGTGGCTTAAAATCTGCTGTTCTAAACTATTTAAATAGTAAACAACAAAAAAATGAGCCTATCACTCAAGCTGATGTGGCGGCATCATTCCAGAACGCTATCGTTGACGTACTAGTAGAAAAGACAAAAGATGCAGCCCATACATTAGGTGAAAGTCGTATTACCATCGCTGGCGGTGTATCGGCTAATAAAGGATTACAAAAGGCTTTAGAAGCTATGTGTGTAGAAGAAGGTTTTACTTATTACAAGCCACATAAAATATTGTCTACTGATAATGCGGCCATGATTGGGTGCCGAGCTTACTATATGGCACAGGCTGGTAAATTCGCCGATTTAACATTGAATGCAAAGCCAAGTGTTGAAATTGGTTACGCATCTTGGAAAGAGGATTAATTGTGGATATTGGTCAAGATATTTTAAATAGAACACCATTAGGACCATTACAAACCTCATTACTTGAGCATATTAGTAAACTTATATCCTTTGGCGAGTCTTTAACTCGTCAAAGGATACAGATTTTTACACCCCTACTAGAGACAGGACAAAGTGAGAGACCACAACAATGTGCAGATATGCTATGCATAGAACGCAGTGAACAAGGTGTTATTACACGAACAGTAAAAGGAAGTCATATGTGGTCTACCATGATAGAATGTGGTCAGCCACTTATCGGAGTAGAACATCAACAGCGTCAACATGTCTTTCCTATTGTTGATAATGGGGGACGGATTATTGGAGGCCTTTCCTTTACGGTATTGCCATCTATTTCTTCTAAGCAATACGATCAAGAGTATGTTTTATCTGATACGATGCAGCGCCTTATGTTAACGGCCACTGAAGAGCAGATGCAGGTTTACGAACCTATGTCATACTTTGATGGATTAATCATTTTTGATGATGCTAATAAAATAATATATGCTAACGATGCAGCTATGAAGTTGGTTGATGTGTTAGGTTTTGACCGTCGTTTGGTAGGTTCATCTATTTATAGCAGTACATTAAAAATGTCTGCAATACAACAAGTATTATCTGATAGAAGTATACTTACTAATGAAGAAATTTATCAAGATATGGTAATTCGTCAGCATATGATTCCTATTGCTATGGGGCGTAATGAAACGCGTTGCTTCTTAGTGCTTCATGATTGTACGCGTGAAAGTAAGCAACAACAAGAATTATTAGTAAAAAATTCGATTATCAAAGAGGTTCATCATCGAGTTAAAAATAACTTACAAACTGTAGCTGGTTTATTGCGGATGGAAGCGAGACGCTCCAGTTTGCCAGAGGTGAAGCTAGCACTGCAAGAAGGGATTAACCGTATTGAAAGTATGGCTCTTGTTCACGATATAGTGTCCCATTACGATGAGGATTATATTGGTATACGATCGATCTACGATGAATTATGTCGATTGTTGCGTATGAGTATGGTGCGACAAGACCAAGAGGTTACTTTTACTTACAGTGGCGAAGACATATTAATCTCCTCTCATATGGCAAGTTATGTATCTCTCATAATCAATGAATTGATCAGTAATAGCTTAGAACATGGTTTAGATGGTAGAAATGGTCAAATTCATCTGACTGTAACGGATATAAACGGGAGTATCGAACTAGCTTTTTACGATAATGGTAAAGGATTGCCTAGCAATTTTTCTTTCATATCTAATAAACGTCTAGGTCTAACTATTATTAATAATTTAGTTACTCACGAATTGAAAGGTAGTTTATCCATAGAAAATACTAGTACAGGTGTATTGGTAACGATACATATGAAGAAGGAGGCATAAATGCGCGTTTTAATCGTGGATGATGAATCTCTAATACGTATGGATCTGCGAGATATTATTGAATCTTGTGGTCATGAAGTTGTAGCAGAGGGGACAAATGGTGTTGAAGCTATAGAACTCTGTAAAAAATATAAGCCAGATATTCTTTTGATGGATGTTAAAATGCCTGAATTAGATGGCATTGAGGCGGCGCGTCAAATTGGCTTTCATCATGAAGCACCTGTAGTATTACTAACAAGTTATAGTCAACAAGATTTAATCGATAAGGCTCGTGAATCTGGTGTATACGGTTATTTGATTAAACCGGTACGGGAGGAACAATTAGTTCCTACCTTAGAGATGGCTTTAGGTCGCTATAAAAGTGATGCTCAGTTGCGCGAAAAGATGGCTGAATTAGAACAGTCTTTAGAAGATCGTAAAATCATACAAAAGGGGACTGGTGTATTAATGGCACTATATTCCATATCCGAAGATGAGGCTTATAATCGCATCCGCACCTTAAGTATGAATAAACAAATGTCTATTATAGAAACTTGTAATCTCATCATAAAACAAGCTAATAATTCAAATAAAATCTAAAAAGTCAAAAAATCAAAATTAATACTTGCAATTATTTTAACATCGGTTATAATAATACTTGTAATTAGCACTCGATGAGTTAGAGTGCTAATAAATTATAGAAAATATCTAGTAAATAAGGAGTGACATCATATGTTAAAACCATTAGCTGACCGCGTTCTTATCCGTTTAGAAGCAAAAGAAGAAAAAACTAAAAGTGGTATTTTCCTTCCAGATACAGCAAAAGAAAAACCTCAAGAAGGTGTAGTTGTAGCTGTAGGTGCTGGTAAAGTATATGACAATGGTCAACGTGTAGCTCCAGAAGTTAAAGTTGGCGATACTGTTATGTTCGCTAAATATGCTGGTAGCGAATTAGAAATCGATGGCGCTACTCACTTGATTATTAGTGAACGCGATATTTTAGCAGTACTATAATAGCTAATTTGTAGTCTTATATGACTATAAACACTGATGATACATTTTATATTGCCTAAGGGCACATATATTTCGTTACATTGGATAGTGTTACTATCTAGGAGGTAATACATATGGCAAAAGAAATCTTGTTTAATGAAGAAGCTCGTCGCGCGTTAGGTCGTGGCGTTGATCAATTGGCAGATGCTGTTAAGGTTACATTGGGTCCAAAAGGTCGTAATGTTGTATTGGATAAAAAATTCGGTTCCCCAACAATTACAAATGATGGTGTAACTATTGCTCGTGATATTGAACTTCCAGATCCATTTGAAAACATGGGTGCTCAATTGGTAAAAGAAGTTGCTACTAAAACTAATGACGTAGCAGGTGACGGTACTACTACCGCAACTGTATTGGCACAAGCTATGATTCAAGAAGGTATGCGCAATGTAGCGGCTGGTGCAAATCCAATGATCTTGAAAAAAGGCATTGAAACAGCGGTTAAAACATTGGTTGAAGAAATCAAAAAACGTTCTATTAAAGTTTCTGGTAAAGCTGAAATCGCTCAAGTTGCTAGCGTATCTGCTGCCGACGAAGAAATCGGTGGTTTGATTGCTGAAGCCATGGAAAAAGTAGGCAACGATGGTGTTATCACTGTCGAAGAGTCTAAAGGCTTACAAACTGCATTAAACGTAGTAGAAGGTATGCAATTTGACCGTGGTTATATCTCTCCTTACATGGTAACTGATCCTGATCGCATGGAAGCAGTTATGGATAATCCGTTCATTTTGATTACTGATCGTAAAATCAGTGCTATTGCTGACATGTTGCCAACACTTGAAAAAGTGGTAAAAGTGGGTAAAGAACTTCTTATCATCGCAGAAGATGTTGAAGGCGAAGCATTGGCTACATTGGTAGTAAACCGTTTACGTGGTACATTTAAAGCTGTAGCCGTTAAAGCTCCAGGCTTCGGTGATCGTCGTAAAGCTATGCTTGAAGATATCGCTATCTTAACTGGCGGTACAGTAATCACTGAAGATATGGGCCGTAAACTTGATTCTGTAGAACTTGAAGATCTTGGTACAGCTCGTCAAGTTCGCATCACTAAAGATGAAACTACAATTATCGACGGTGCAGGCGATAAAGAAGTAATCGCTAAACGCGTTAACCAAATCCGTGCACAAGTTGAAGAAACAACTTCCGAATTTGATCGTGAAAAATTACAAGAACGCCTTGCTAAATTGTCCGGTGGTGTTGCAGTTATCGAAGTAGGTGCTGCTACAGAAGTTGAAATGAAAGATAAAAAACTTCGCATCGAAGATGCATTGAATGCAACTCGCGCTGCCGTTGAAGAAGGTATCGTAGCTGGTGGTGGTACTACTTTCATCGATATCATCCCTGCATTGAATACATTGGAAGCTACTGGTGATGTCCAAACTGGTATCAACCTTGTAAAACGCGCTGTAGAAGAACCACTTCGCCAAATTGCTTACAATGCTGGCCTTGAAGGTTCTGTTGTAGTAGAAAAAGTTAAACATACAGATTCCGGTATCGGTTTCAACGCATTGACTGAAGAATACATCGATATGGTGAAAGCTGGTATCGTTGACCCTGCAAAAGTTACTCGATCTGCGCTTCAAAATGCAGCATCCATTGCATCTCTTGTATTGACTACTGAAACAATCGTAGCTGATAAAGTGGATGAAAATGCTGCAGTTCCTGCAATGCCTCCAATGGGTGGCATGGGCGGTATGATGTAATCAACTGCTTAGAACTTAATATATAAAATATATATAATAATCCTAATGAATGTAAGTTTTATAGTCTCACATTCATTAGGATTATTTTTTTACTAATCTAGCGATTTAATAATATTATTATGGCATAATATTATTAACTATAATTTTCTTTAGATGCTTTTCTTTAAGCTATTTTGTATATGTATGATTACATCGATAAAATTGATTTTGTATACAATTTATGGTATAATTCTATAGAATTTAATAGTGAGTCTTATTGACATAGTAATTCTTCAATAGTATAATTAATGTATCGAATTTGTTCGATTTATAGAATTAAATGAAAGAAGAATCACTATGTTGAACTTTATTTTTAAAAGTAAACCTAATTATGTTAATTTTGGCTTATTAGTTTATCGCTTAGCATTGGGGATTTCCATGTTTTATCATGGCTATTTAAAATGGCTTAGCGGATCTCAAGGGCTTTACAAAGTAGGTACTATGTTGGCACCTTTAGGCGTATCTGGTGGTTATGAGATGCTTGGAACAATTGCGGCACTTTCTGAAATGATTGGTGGCATTCTCATTGCACTAGGATTATTTACACGCATTGGCGCTATTCTAATTGTAGGTACTTTAGCAACTGCAACTATTGTGAATTTGAATGGTAGTTTCTTTAGCTGGGATTACCCATCTCAATTGGGCTTTGGTGCACTTATGTTGTTCTTTGTTGGCGCTGGTCGCTTTAGCTTAGATAAAGCTTTGTTTAAATAATTAGGAAATTAGGATAAAAGACTCATCGCTTGATGAGTCTTTTATTTATATAGAAAGGTTATCATGAACACAAAAACAGTTCCGTTTACAGCAGAACAATTAGAAAACATTATTGCTCAGTATCCAACTCCGTTCCATATTTATGATGAAGAGGGAATTATTGAAAATATGAAATCTTTTCTTCATGCATTTTCTTGGAATAAGGGTTTCAAGCAATACTTTGCAGTAAAAGCAACACCAAACCCATATATCATGCGGTTATTACAAAAACTTGGAGTTGGTGCAGACTGTTCTTCCTTAGCAGAGTTAATTTTATGTGAAAAAGTAGGTATTACTGGACATGATATTATGTTCACATCTAATGACACACCTTATGTGGAGTATAAAAAAGCAATAGAGCTAGGTGCTATTATCAATCTTGATGATTTTACGCATATTGAATACTTAGAAAAACATCATGGCTCTTTACCTGATACATTTTGTGTACGTTATAATCCAGGCTCTTTAAAAGAGGGCGGAAATACGATTATTGGTATTCCGGAAGAAGCTAAATACGGTATGACTCGAGACCAAGTGTTTGAAGCTTTTAAACAATTACAAGCTAAAGGTGTAAAACACTTTGGCATTCATACGATGGTTGTTTCTAACGAACTCGACATTAATAGTTTAGTGGGTACTGCAGAAATCTGCTTTAACCTAGCTGTAGATATTAAAAATGAACTTGGCATCATTGTTGATTTCATTGATCTTGGTGGTGGTGTAGGTGTTGCGTATAAACCTGAAGATACTCCAGTGGATTTCGCTGTGCTTGGTAAACGAGTAGAAGAAGTATATAATAACATCCTTATAGCTAATGGACTTAATGATGTAGCATTGGCATATGAATGTGGTCGTATGGTGACTGGTCCATTTGGATATATTGTTTCCACAGCTATTCACAAAAAAGATATTTATCGTCATTACATTGGTCTTGATGCTTGTATGGCGGATCTTATGCGTCCAGCTTTGTATGGTTCTTACCATCACATATCAGTAATGGGGAAAGAAAATGCTCCTAAAGATCATGTATATGATGTAACTGGTTCCTTATGTGAAAATAACGATAAGTTTGCGATTCAACGTGAATTGCCAAAAATTGATATGGGAGATCGAGTTATCATTCATGATACCGGTGCACATGGTCATTCTATGGGTTTCAATTATAATGGTAAATTGCGTTCTGCGGAGTTACTGTTACATAAAGATGGTTCTGTTACACAAATTCGTCGTGCAGAAACCTATGATGATTTGTTTGGAACGCTAGATTTTTCTAACCTATAATTTAATATTGAGAATTAAATAGATTGAGAATGAATATTAATAAATACCTATCAATATATGTAATACTTGATATTCTTTTAATTCCTATATATTTTAGTAGGAATATCTTGCTATCATTTAGATAAGAATGTATAATGATTGTAGATTGTTATGCACATACTTGCTAAGTTGGCGAGAAATACGGCGGTATTCACGTTAGTGCGTACCGCCTTTTTATATGTGTCAGTATATACGTTTTACATAAATCGTGTGTGTGTTTCCTATGGTTACATACAAATAAAAAGGAGTGAACATTTTGGCTGAATTACTTCAGATAAAAGATTTAAAGGTATCCGTTGAAGAGAAACAAATCTTGAAAGGTATCGACTTAACAATTAATAAGGGTGAAATTCACGTAGTAATGGGTACTAATGGTGCTGGTAAATCTACACTTGCTAATGCAATCATGGGTAACTCTACATATACAATTGATAGCGGTTCTATCATTTTTGATGGTAAGGACATTACGGAAGATGCAGTGAATGATCGTGCGAAAGCAGGTATTTTCATGTCCTTCCAGCATCCAATCTCTATCCCTGGTATCACTGTAGAAAACTTCATTCGTACAGCTAAATCCACAATTACTGGTGAAAACGTACGTGCATTGTCTTTCAAAAAAGAATTGAAAGAAAAAATGGATGAATTATCTTTTGATGCATCTTATGCACAACGTTATGTAAATGAAGGCTTCTCTGGTGGCGAACGCAAGAAGAATGAAATTCTTCAAATGTCCATTTTGAATCCTAAATTGGCTATTCTAGACGAGACTGATTCTGGTCTTGACGTAGATGCGGTTCGTATCGTATCCGAAGGTGTACAACGTTTCCACAACGAAGAAAACGCTGTATTGATCATCACTCACCACAACCAAATCTTACAAAAACTAAAACCTGACTTTGTTCATGTATTGATTAACGGTAAGATCGTTAAAACTGGTGATGCTTCTCTTGTACGTGAAATCGAAGAAAAAGGTTACGACGCATACAAAGCATTAGCATAGGAGGCACAATGGAAGAAAGAAAGAAAACCCAAGTCGCGGATATGGACCGTGGTGTCTACGATATTAAGAATGACTTTGAATATTCTTATATTGCTGATGCTGGTTTAACAGAAGACATTATCCGTGAGATTTGGTCTAATAAAAATGAACCTGAATGGATGCTCGACTTCCGTTTGAAATCTTTAGAAATCTACAACCGTATGGGTATTCCAAATTGGATCCCTGATATTTCTGGCTTAGATATGGCGAATATTCACACCTATGTTAAGCCAAAAGTAGATATGAAAGAAAACTGGGATGAAGTTCCAGAAGAAATTAAAAGCACTTTTGATCGTTTAGGGATTCCAGAAGCGGAAAAAACATCCCTTGCAGGTGTGGGTGCTCAGTATGACTCTGAGGTTGTTTATCACAGCATTCAAGAAGATCTTGTTAAACAAGGTGTTATCTACACTGATATTGAAACAGCTCTTCATGAGCATGAAGAAATCGTAAAAAAATACTGGATGACATTGATTCCTCCAACTGACCATAAATGGGCGGCTCTTCATGGTGCCGTTTGGTCTGGCGGTTCCTTCGTATATGTACCGGCTGGCGTACAAGTAGAGATTCCATTGCAATCTTACTTCCGCTTAAATGCACCAGGTGCAGGTCAGTTTGAACATACGATGATCATCGTAGAAGAAGGTGCTAAATTGCACTTTATCGAAGGTTGCTCTGCTCCTAAATACGACGTATCTAACCTCCATGCAGGTGCCGTTGAATTGTTCGTAAAAGATAATGCTACATTGCGTTATTCTACAATTGAAAACTGGTCTAAAAATATGTACAACCTTAACACAAAACGTTGTGTTGTAGGTAAAGGTGGTACTATCGAGTGGGTATCTGGTTCCTTCGGTTCTAAAGTATCTTGCTTGTATCCAATGAGTATCCTCAATGGTGAAGGCGCACATGCTGAATTTACAGGCGTAACATTCGCTGGTGAAGGTCAGTTCCTTGATACAGGTTGTAAAGTGGTTCATAATGCACCGTATACAACAAGTAATGTAAACTCTAAATCCATTTCTAAATCTGGTGGTGCAGCTATCTACCGTGGTCTTTTGAAAATTGGTCCAAAAGCTGAGCATGCTAAAGCAACAGTTTCTTGTGAATCCTTGATGCTTGATGCTGAGTCTCAATCCGATACAATTCCAGCAATTATCGTAGAAAACGATAATGTGGATTTAGGTCATGAAGCTAAAATCGGTCGTATCTCCGATGAAGCTATTTTTTATCTCATGACTCGTGGTATCAGCGAAGAAGAAGCTCGTGCAATGCTAGTTCGTGGTTTCGTAGAGCCAATCTCTAAAGAATTGCCACTTGAATATGCAGTAGAAATGAACAATCTAATCAATCTTGAATTAGAAGGTTCTATCGGTTAAGGAGGAATTATGAGCGAATTACTATTTAATGAACTCCCTAGACCGACGTTCAGATGGTTACGTGTTAACCATACTGTAGGCTCTCTAGTTGGAGAAGATACAGCAGTTCAATCTATCGCTGTTGAAGCGAATGAAAATATACTTTTACCATTGCCTGTAGGAACGGCATTATTAGAAGGCAAATACGAAGGTGCTAATAAAGAAGCTGTTCAAGCCTTGGTGGGAAAAGTAGAAGGTTATGCTATTAATGTTCCTGCAAATGGTAAAGAAGTTGTAGGTATCCACATTGATGCTACAGCTCGTGTAGCTAATCGTTTCCAATTCATCGTTGGTGAAGGTGCTGAACTAGAAGTACAATTTTACGTAACTGGTTCTGGTGATGTTGCAACTAATATTAGCTACTTAAATGAATACGATGTAAAAGAAGGCGGTAAAGTTGTGGTGAAGAAGGTAAATCTTTTACCTGAACACGTGCAACATATCGAGCATCGTTACACTAAGTTAGAAGATAAAGCGGATGTAGAATATATTAATATCGAAATCGGTGGCAGTGAAAACATCTTGAATTACTATCATGATTTAGTAGGTCAAGAATCTCACATTGCTCACGACATTGCTTACCTTGGCAGTAAAGAGCAAAAGTTTGATATTTCTATGGTTATGAGTCATGGCGGCAAAAAATCTGTCAGCGACATCCATAACTTAGGTGCTCTTAGTGGCAATGCAAAAAAATCTTTCCGTGGTACTCTTGATTTCCTTAATGGTGCAACTGCTTCTGAAGGGGCAGAAGAAGATATTTGCTTATTATTAGATCCTACTGTAAAATCTGTTTCTTTGCCGCTCTTATTGTGTAAAGAAGATAATGTAGTGGGTAATCATGCAGCAAGTGCAGGCCAAATTGATCATAATAAATTGTTCTACCTCATGAGCCGTGGTTTCAGTGAAGTAGAAGCAAAACATATTATTGTTGAATCTATGATTCGTCCTATTATCGATCGCATTGGTGATGAAACGATTGAAGAAGCAGCATTAGCAGCTGTACGTAATAAAATTTAAAGAGGCGTTTTTATGAGACCTATTGCAGAAGCATACAAAGACTTTCCAATATTACATAAAGAGCATAATGGGCATCGTGTTATCTATTTAGATAGCGGTGCCACTGCACAAATTCCACAAGTAGTAGTGGATCGTGTTGTAGAACATATGACTCAGCATAATGGCAACCCTCACCGTGGTTCCCATGTTTTGGCTATTGAAGCCTCTGAAGCTTATGAAAATGCTCGAGATCGTGTAGTAGAATTTATCAATGCCCGTGAGCGAGAAGAGGTTATTTTTACTCGAAATACGACAGAATCTATGAATTTAATTGCTCATAGTTATGGTCTTAACAACCTTAAAGCGGGCGATAAAATCATTATTACTGTTGCTGAACATCATGCAAATCTCGTTACATGGCAATATGTAGCAGAAAAAACAGGGGCTGCATTGGAATATATGTACCTTGATGAAAGTGGTCATTTAAAAGCTGGAGAAATTGATAAAATCGATGAATCCACTAAGATTGTTGCTTTTGCTCATATTAGTAATGTTCTGGGTATGGAGTTCCCTGTAAAAGAATTGACTGAAAAAGCACACTCTGTTGGTGCCGTTGTCATTCTTGATGGTGCTCAATCTACGCCTCATAAAAAAATTGACGTTCAAGCATTAGATTGTGATTTCTTTGTGTTCTCTGGACATAAGATGTGTGCATCTCAGGGTATTGGCGTCCTATATGGTAAACGTGAATTGCTAGAAGCAATGCCTCCATTCTTATTGGGTGGCGATATGATTGAATATGTAAAAGAGCAATCTGCCACATTTAATGAATTACCTTATAAATTTGAAGCTGGTACTCCGAATGCAGATGGTGCTGTTTCGTTACATGCAGCTATCGATTACTTAGAATCCTTTGGTATGGATACTATCGAAGCTTATGAAGAAGAATTAGTTGCTTATATTCTGCCTAAATTGTTAGAATTACCTCATGTTAATGTTATCGGATCCCAAAATCCTAAAGAGAAGCATGGTGTTATTGCTTTCACTATAGATGACGTACATCCTCATGATGTAGCAACTATCTTGGATGCAAAAGGTATTTGCGTTCGTTCTGGTCATCATTGCGCGCAACCATTAGGGGCATTCTATAAAGTATCCGCATCTACTCGTTTAAGTATGTACTTGTATACTCGTAAGGAAGATTTAGATGCCTTCCTCGAAGTATTGAAGACTGTTCGTTCAGTCATGGGCTTTAAAGATTAGGAGATTTACCATCAATGGAAATGGATCAATTATATACGGAACTTATTTTGGAACATAACCAAGATAAACGTAATAAATATGAGTTAGCAGAATTTACAACTTCAGAACATGGTCATAACCCTAGCTGTGGTGATGATTTAACTTTACAACTCAATGTAATAGATGGAATTGTAAAAGATGCAGCATACACTGGTTCTGGTTGTGCTATTAGCCAAGCATCTGCGTCTATGATGATTGACATTATCAAAGGCAAATCTGTAGAAGAAGCACTGCGATTAGTTGAAGTTTTCTTAGGTATGATTAAAAAAGAAATTACCGATGAAAGTGAATTAGAACAATTAGAAGATGCTATGGCATTGCAAAATATTTCCAATATGCCAGCTCGTGTTAAATGTGCTGTTCTTGCATGGCACACATTAAAAGAGGCTTTAAAGAAATAATATGAAAAAGACGATATTATTTGATCTAGATGGAACCTTAACAGACTCTCAAGAGGGGATTCTTAAAAGTATTACATTCGCATTGGAACATTTTGGTTATAATGTGCCTGATGAGGAAACATTGCAATTTTTCTTAGGTCCGCCTTTGGTAGATGCTTTTCAAGAACATTGTGGCATGACCTTTGAACAAGCGGAAGAGACATACTTTAAGTTTCGTGAACGTTATGGAACGATTGGTAAGTTTGAAAATACCGTATATCCAAATATTGTAGACTTATTGGCTAAATGTAAAACAGAACAATATACAATTGCTCTAGCTACTGCAAAACCAGAACATTATGCTAAGGATATTTTAGATCATTTTGAATTGACACCTTACTTTGATGTCATTGTAGGTGCTAATTACGAAACTGGATTATTACACAAGAAAGAAATTCTTGAAAAAGCCCTTACCCTTTGTGGTAATTCATTAACGGATGAAAATGGTCGTCGCATGGCATTCATGGTTGGTGATCGTAAGTACGATGTGGAGGCGGCTAATGAACTTGGTTGTATTTCTATTGGTGTTACTTATGGTTACGGTACAGAATCAGAACTAAAAGAAGCTGATGCCGAATATCTCTGTGATGATGTCGATGAAATTGCAGACGTTCTAGATCTTGAAGCCTTGATGGTTCGTAGATAAATTAATTTATAGTTTAAATTAAATATTAGCTATAATAAAAAGCTAGATTCCTCTAGCTTTTTGTTATATGGTTAAAAATTTTAACTTAAATTCAACATACTCGAGAGCTACAATATTAATTGTTATATTGCATAAAAGGACTGCCCATAGGGCAGTCCTTTTGTGTTATTTCTTTAAGCCGCTTTTTTTAGCTAATGTTTTGATAACCTTGGCACTTTGTTTTTTTAATTTGCCGCCTGTTTGTTTGAGTTGGATTCTTGTACGAGATACACGGCCTAAAGTAGTGATTCTAGTTTTACGACGTGGTTTCATATCGCGCTCGTTACCAAAGTCGCCGCGTTGCACACTCGTTGCTTTTACCTTTTCTGCTCTGAAAGACTTACGTAATGCTTTCATAATTAATGTAAGAGGTAAAGATTGCTCGAAAGAATACAAATCAATTGCTACATAACCGAGTGCAGGATATGTATGCAATGTAAAGTGAAAGCCTGGTGCAACAGAAAGGAGGGCAATCTCCTCATCCATAACCTGACAACTGATTTCATCAACATCGAGTTCTGCCAAATCAAATGCAGTAGCTACACTTTCTTGTACAGCTGTAGCGGATGAAATTGCATCTTCATCGCAGGAATATAAATCAATCAACATTTCTTGTCCTAATGCTTCTGCCATAACAACACCTTCTTTCGGAATATAATATCTTATTTATTATACATAGAATTAAAGATTAAGTCCAATTATATGAGAATAAAGTAAAGGCCAAATGTGAATTCCATGAAGTTTGACTTATATGTTGACTAAGGTCAAAAAGTCAAATATAATAGAATTATGTTAAAGAACAAATAGTCAAAAACTATATTACATATAATTTTAAAGGGGTGTTTTTTATGAGTATGATAGCTGATAAAATAGAAAAATTTATATTAGACCGTATGCGTGAAGAACAAGAAAAATTAATATTGAAACGCAATGAATTAGCGGACGAACTGGACTGTGCTCCATCTCAAATAAGCTATGTATTAAGCACACGCTTTTCTAATGAGCGTGGTTTTGATGTCGAATCAAGACGAGGCTTAGGTGGCTATATTCGGATTACAAAATTAAACCCAGGGAGCTCTGATTCTTTGCCAGCTGTAACAACGTATCGTATTTACGAAGGACCAAATACAGTGGAGCGATTAATTGATATGCGAGATGTAGATCAATCATTATTTCAATTATTACAATCTGAAAAAATTACCCGTCGTGAAGCTCAATTGATGCACAATTCTTTTGCTACATTGATCGAAAATGTGGATATTGAAGAACGTAATGATGCTGTTCGTCAATTGTACGCAACAATGGTGGATACACTACGGAAGGAGTGATGATCTATGTTATGTGATCATTGCCATAAAAATGAAGCTACTATCCATATGACCAATATCGTAAATAATCAAAAGACAGAACAACATTTTTGTAGTACTTGTGTCAGCGAGTTACAACAAGAGGGGAAATTGTCTCCTTACAGTTCTTTTTTGAATGATATGTGGGATAATAGCTTTTTCACCAATGATTTCTTTAAGAATATGGTTTATCCAGACAACTTATTAAAATCTCATCAATCCAAGAGATGTCCTCAGTGCGATATTACTTATGATGAATTCAATCGGGTAGGTAAGTTTGGCTGTGGTCAATGCTATGAGACTTTTAATAGTGAAATAGATCCATTATTAGAACGAATTCAAGGTAGTTCTGAGTATGAAGGAACGGTACCTAGTCGTGGTACAAATGTATTTAAAGCAAAATATGAAGTAAAGAAATTGCGTCATCAATTAGATACAGCTATTCAAGCTG
Source organism: uncultured Veillonella sp. (assembly GCF_938010505.1). Lineage (GTDB taxonomy): Bacteria > Bacillota > Negativicutes > Veillonellales > Veillonellaceae > Veillonella. Next base: position 26,545 of record NZ_CALLVP010000070.1, read on the forward strand.
AAAATTTTGAAGAAGCCGCAATCTTAAGAGATAAAATTAAAGAGTTAGAAGTCATCATCGATGGTGATAAAAAGTAGGAGGTTCTCATGTTAGATACTATATTGGACTCTCCGCTAAGTCAGTGGTTATGTCAGGATACTGAAGCGACTGACCACATTGTAATTTCAAGTCGTATACGATTGGCTAGAAACTTTGATGGAATACTGTTTACTAATCGCAATGATACGGCTTCCTTGGAAAAAGTGAATACTATTTCTAGAGGCTTATTGCAGGTATTAAAAGAGTCTGATGGACATCAATATTCTAATATTAGCCTTGAGCAATTAAGTCAAAGTGAACGTGCTGTTTTAGTTGAAAAGCATTTAATGAGTCCTGCTTTAGAGGAAAAATTACCATGTCGTAATTTAGTCGTATCTGATGATGCTTCTATTGTGATTATGGTAAATGAAGAGGATCATTTACGTATTCAATCTATGACTTCTGGACTTAAATTGCAAGAAGCCTATGACCATGCTGTACAAATTGATAAGGCTATCGAAGCAAAACATTCTTATGCCTTTGATGAGCAATTTGGTTATTTAACTGCTTGTCCTACTAATGTGGGCACGGGGTTGCGAGCATCTGTTATGCTACATTTGCCTGCGTTGACAATGTCAGGTCGTATTACACGACTCATTCGTAGCATAATTCAATTAGGTTACTCTGTACGTGGATTGTATGGTGAAGGGTCCGAAGCTTTGGGCTGTATTTACCAAATTTCTAATCAAAGAACAATGGGAATTAGTGAAGAAGCAACTATTGAGCAATTGAATAAAATCGTAGAAGGAATTATTG